>CADBRC010000426.1 GCA_902796985.1 uncultured Spirochaetaceae bacterium | reverse complement strand
TGAAGAAATTGCGCATAAAACAGGAAGAAGTACGCAAGAAGTAAAAATAATTATTGAAATTTTGTGAGAATGGGATATAATAAAGCTACTTATGTTTACTAAAGGTTTGAAAATTGTAAAAGGTCGGTTTGGTCTTCTGGCCGATGGAACGAAGGTTCACCTGTATACGCTAAGTAACGGAAAGATGAGCGTTTCCGTAACCGACTATGGGTGTGTCATCACTAGTATCGTCATACCTGACAAGAAGCATAAGAGGCATCTGGATGTCGCCTTGGGGTGCTCTACGCTGGATGGCTTTATTTTGAACCACGAGACATTCGGAGGTGTCGTCGGTCGTTTTGCCAACAGGATTGGCGGGGCCTCCTTTACGATTGACGGCGTTAAGTATGAACTGGACAAGAACGACAATGGTGTGAACACCCTTCACGGGGGCTTCTCGCGCTGGGACAAGAAGGTTTGGAAGGCGAAGCGCATTGCCAACGAGTACGGCATCGGCATCAAGCTTACCCGCAAGAGTCCCGACGGTGAACAGGGATATCCTGGCAACGCAAAGGTCAGTGTCAGTTACCTGCTGAACGAGAGGAACGACCTTACGATTATTTACAAGGCGACGAGCGACAAGGCAACTCCCTTCAATATGACCAACCATTCATATTTCAACTTGAACGGACATTCCTCCGGTTCCATCGAAGGGCATAAGATCCAGATGAACTGCAGCAAATATCTGGAGGTTGACGCGAAGTTGATTCCAACCGGCAAGCTGATTGATGTCGCGGGTACTCCCTATGATTTCAGGACATCCAGGCCTTTGGGCGAGGATATGGCTAAGGTCGGCGATGGCTATGACAACTGTTACTGCGTTGATGGCGCAGATGGTTCCATGAAAACGATTGCTGTCCTGGAGAGTGATGATGGGTCACGAAAGATGACCGTCAGGGGTACTCAGCCTGGAGTTCAACTTTATACTGGTAATTTCCTCAAAGACATAAATGGAAAGGATGGCGCAGTGTACCAGTGCCATGATGCTGTCTGCTTGGAGACTCAGGATTATCCTGATGCACCGAACAAGGATTCTTTCCCGAACTCCATCTTGCGTCCTGGTGAAACCTACCGGCATGTGACGCAGTATTCATTTATGTTTTGAGTTGAATTTGTAAAATCCAATCAATAAGAGAGGTTAGAATGGACGTTCAGTTACAGGAGCTAATCGAAAAGATTAGGAAGGACGGTGTAGAGAGCGCTACGGCTTCGGCAGGAAACATCATTGACGAAGCTGAGAAGAAAGCTGCCGCAATCGTTAAGGAAGCTGAAGGAAAGGCCGAAGAGATTATCCGTAATGCTAAGGCCGAGACCGCCCGTATGGAAAAAGCAAGCGAGGATGCAATCACTCAGGCTGGACGCAACCTCATAATCTCTTTCCGTGATGGGATTAACAAGGAACTGTCCGCCATCGTGGCAAGCGAGACGGAGAAGGCTTATGACTCGGATTTGCTCAAGAAACTCATTCCTGAGACTGTCAAGGCGTGGGCGGGCAATCCTGATGCCGATGACTTGACGGTGCTTCTTTCATCCAAGGATTTGAAAGCCCTTAGTACCAGTTTGAAGACCGCCTTGAAGGCAAAGATTTCCAAGGGGCTTGAGCTTAAGGCTGATGATTCCTTGACCGGAGGTTTCAGGATTGGGAGCCGTAGGGGTAATGCCTTCTACGATTTCAGTGCTGAGGAAGTCGCCTCTCTTTTCAGTGCTTACTTGAATCCGAAAACGACGGAGCTCATGAAGCGTGCCGCTGCCGGAATCGAGCCGGAGGAAATCCCCGAGGATGATGACGAGGACGAAGACTTCGTTGAAGAAGTGGCGGAGAAAGTCTCGAGGGCGAGAAGGACTGTCGCGAAGAAGATTTCTTCTGCAGTTGAGAAGAGGAAGAGGAAATAGTGGAACACCTGTATTATTTGGTATCCCAGCTCCCTGCAATAAAGACTGACGACAGTGGTGCGAAGCTTCCAATTTCTACAGAGTATTTCCGTGATTTGTGCCAGCGTTTCATGTCTGAGAAGTACGCGAGAATCGCCGGGACACTTTCATTGGAACCGCCTGTGGAGGACAAGCCCACCGGTTCGCCATTCCTTGATGCGTGGTACAAGAAGGAGCGGGATCTTAGGTTTGCGCTTGCGGGACTCCGTGCCCTGAAGATGAAGAAGGATGTTAAGAACATCCCTTCTGTGTCTGACGGGGAGGTTGTTCAGGCGGCCCGTACTGCAACAGGTATGGACAGCCCGCTCAGCGCGGAGCAGTTCCTCAATGAGTACAGGCTTCAGGTCTTGGATAAGATTTCGCCGCTTGATTACTTCACGGTGGATGGTGTTTTCAGCTATGGCCTGCGTTTGATGCTTACGGAGCGGATGAAGAAATTCAATCGTGATGAAGGTTTGGCTTCTTATC
>CADBRC010000425.1 GCA_902796985.1 uncultured Spirochaetaceae bacterium | reverse complement strand
TCTGAATTGAAAGAAGAAGAAATTATTCTTCTGATACATTTTAATCAGTCAAACGCATTGTTTAATGCAAGTGAGTTTGATGACAGATATGAAGAAATTATAATGCCAAAATCACAGTTTGATCATACTCCAGAAAATGATATACACAATACTTTTCGAGATGAATATATCTTAACTTTGGAACAGAAGGGACTTGTTACAATTATCTTGAAAAACAATGGTACAAAATTGCCAATTAGTAATAATGATGTTCATATTACGGACTATGGGAGACTGTTGGTGGAGTCTATTTATGATGAAGCTTTTTTTGGAAAGACAAACAGAGGAGAATAATATTATGACAGACTTATATAGCTATTTAGCAAACAAATGTCTAGAAACTGCATCTGCTGAAACCGTAAAGCAAGCGATTTTAACTGATGCAAGTTTATCACCTGTGCAAAAGCAAGATTTGATTTCTCTAATGAATACAATGACTGCTGCAAAGAACATGTCGGATATATGTAAAATTCTTTCTGGAAGAATGTAAAAGGTTTGCGAAGTACTGAAATGCCAGACTCTAAAACACTCAAAACCGTAACATCACAATAGATTTTCTTATGTTCGCACGGAGGTCTGGTGAAGAAAGCGTTTGCGTTCGTGTACAGGACAGGGGCAGGTGACTGGAATGAAATAACGTTGTCGGAAGCCTGCGTATCCAGCTTCCGCTTGTCATCCGTGCATCCTTCTATTTCAAATTCGTCGGTCTCAATTCCAAGCGTATTGCACAAGATTGCATACGACACCTGTTCTTTTGCCTCGAACATCGTTTCGGCCTCGCTTTCATATTCCAAATCCGAGTCTGCCAGCCCGCCGAAGCACCGCCACAAATCAGCGTGATTCCCGGAATCAGCCGGATAAAGCTCATAGCGGAATCGGGGCTCGCCCAGCAAACCGAATGAGGACAAGAAAAACAGCTGCTCATTATAGCTCATGCCATCGATGAATTTTCTCTCAACTAACAGAACAAGAAGCTTATACCCCTTCTCGCTTGCGGCGATATCGGCAAGGTAGCTCGTGGAACCAAACGCCTGCACTTTGACAAACTGCCCGTTCAAATCGAGCAGAAACTGGCACGTACAGCCGTTTCCCAATTTTTGCAAAAAATCTTGCGCCTCTTCCATTCCTTGCTGTGCGGCGAGACGGATATACCGTACTGCCTCCTGATAGTCCTTTCTCACGCCTTGACCGGTATAATACATCAATCCAAGTTCACCTTGCGCATCCGCATTCCCCTGGTCCGCGGCAAGACGGAAGTACTTTGCAGCCTGCATCCGTGCGGCATCAATTCTCGCAATCTCTTTCTCGTGTTCATCCGCCAGTTTCTGCCGCATGATGGCTGTCTGAGCCAAAACTCTTCCACGCTCCAAGCCATACTGAAGTTCAGTCTGCCGTCCTGGTAAGCAAGTTCATTTGTCTTCTCCACGGAAACGCACTGTCTTTCTGTCGTATTGAAATCGTTCTTGGCAAGGCCTTCAAAAACCGCACCTACAGCAGTCACAATGCCTATAACCGCAGCAAGGGTGCCGTCAACCTCGTAATCTTCCATATTAAATACCTTCTTCTCATGAAGTCCATACAAATTATAGCACGGATTTCCCCGCCCGGCAAGGGCTGCAACTGACAGCGGACGGACGGGGCTCTGTCCGGCGGAAGCGGCGGGCATGACGGACAGTGCCGCCACGCCCGCCCTGTTCGGAATTACCTGATGTTGAAAGCCTCGCTCACGCCCTCAAGGATTTCCTTCCGTGCGTATTTCGAACTTCCAATACACCTCGTCCGGAGTACGAACACGTACTTGCCGGATGCCACGTCAGCTGGAAGCGTGAACATGAGCTTCTTCGGAAAATTGTACAGGAAGATGGAGATCTTCTTCCACTCCGCCTCCGTACCAGCAGGCCTCCCGTCCTCCGTGGCGGGCGCAAGCCACAGGCCTCCGTCCTCCCCGCCGATGCGAAGCCCCGAACCTGCAATAAGAACCGTGCCCCCTGCAGTCAGCGTTCCGTCTGCGGACACCCGTCCGACGTCGGTAACCGTGCCGAATTCCACCCTGGGAGCCGCAACCATGCTGTCGGAGATTTCCACCTTGGAAACTGCGTTCAGCAACGTTCCGTCTGGCGAGAAGCGAACCGTGAGCGGGAGACGCTCGCCAGGGTTTTCTGCTATGCCCATGGGGGCTATGTAGAAGCAGCCGAGCGAGCCCAGGCGGACGGCGTGCCCCGATGAGAGCACGTCAAGCAGCACCTTGGTGTAGGCGGTCATCACGTCCGTGATGCGGCCAACCTTCATGTCAGGCAGCTGTTCCGCCATGAGGTCCAGCACGTTCTGGTTGGAATAGGTGAACCGCGCAACCCTTCCGTAATAGCCGGTTCCCTGCCCCTCGCTGCCCAGCTTGTTCGCGTGCAGCCTGAGCAGGACCTGTCCGGCAGCCCCGTCGCGGAGGTTGATGAAGCTGTTGTCGCTTCCCACTACTTTGTTCTTCTTTGACATAGTTTTCTCCTTACCGCCCGGATTATGTCGGTTCCGGGCGGCTTTAATTGATATGCCTGTATTATAGGCATAAAACGGAGGGTCGCGATGTCGTAAAATCAACAACTTTCAAGAAAAATTTTGGGGTGCCCTAAACGGACGTTTTGGGGTGCCCTAAACGGACGTTTTGGGGTACCCTAAACGGACGTTTTTGGGTGTGTTAAACGGACGTTTCTCCACCCGCACGCCAGACGAGTGGAAGTTCAGGCAGGGCGGGCTACCCCCGCCCGTACCGCTCAGCAGCCGAAGCCTATCCGGTTCCTGCGGCTGCCCTCAAGCTTCTCCTTCCGGCAGAAGTCCTCGATTTCCGCGGGCGAGCTGCGGCTGCCCGTCAGGATTTCCTGCATCGTCGCCTTGCGGATTATAGTAAACGCATAAAAAACACTTACATACTAAAAGAACATAATGATGTCAATTTTGCATTTGGTTTTCTGAAACTGGCGAACCATCCATCAAGAACTTCTGTAAGCAGATTTATAGTCCTCCAAAAACGATTGTGCGTTTTCTCACGCCGAGTTATTCTCCAAACCTGCTCAATCGGGTTGA
>CADBRC010000424.1 GCA_902796985.1 uncultured Spirochaetaceae bacterium | reverse complement strand
AGCCGAGCTTCTCCAGGGCGGCTACCTCCTCCACCGAGCTGACACCTCCCGCGGCGACCACGCGGCAGCTGACAGCCCCGCGCAGGCTCTTCACCATCTCCATGTCGGTGCCGCCCATGCAGCCCTCTTTCTCCACGCAGGTAAAGAGCAGCTCAGAGCAGTACTTTTCCGCCTCCTTCGCCCCCTCGATGAGGGACACCGGGAGGGATTCGGTCCAGCCCTTGACGGCAATCTTGCCGTTTATAGCATCCACCGAGATGATGATCCGCTGCTTCCCGATGGCGGCGGCAAGCTCCTCAAGGAAGGCCACGTTCAGGGGGGACTCGCCCTCCTTGCGGTCTGCGTTCCAGGCGGCGGAACCGACGATGACCTTCTCCGCGCCCAGCGACACCAGCTCCCGCGCCCGCTTGACGCTGCGGATGCCCCCGCCCGTGCGGACGTTGCCCTTGCGCAGGAGGGACTTGAGCAGGGGGGTGTTCACCGTGTTACCCTTCGCGTCCACGTGCCCCATCGCGGCATCCAGATCTATGACGGCGACCTCGCCGTAGCGGTCAAATTCCTGTATCAGTTTGTCAGCGTCATCGCGCTGCAGCACCAAGTCCTTTCCGTTCTTAAGCTGGACGACGTGGCCGTCCTTTAAGTCTATTGAAGAGATTACCATAACAGCGAAACTCTAGCAGAAATCCCGGATTTTTACAACCAAGTATCGCGCAGATGTAGCGCAGACCAATTGAGCTTGCCTTATCCTTCTGCTATAATCAAAGGGAGCATCTTTATGGGCATAAGTCAATCAGAGGAATTCGTTTTTACAACATCCGGAACTATTGATTTCGGTGAAATTCCAGAGGATATAGCCAGGTTCATAAGGCGGCAAGCTGGAAAAATCAGACTGCGAATTGGAAAACAAGTAAATGGAGACAAGGAAAACTTTGGAGAACTGCACATCAATCACCCATCAAGGCTCATTCAATTAGTTCAAAAGGGTTATCAAAATGCCCGTGATGCGGCGGAAAGAATATGCCTCTGTTTTTATGAAATCTATGATAACGGCGTAGGACTTATCCTCCGAACCCCTGACAATATGGCAGCCTATATCTGCATTGAGAAAACCATAAATGGAAACTGGTTTTATGATATAAAGACCATATCCCCTGCAAATGACCGATTCTTTAAAAGAAAGAAACGGCTGTGGCAAAAACCACCGCCGTTCACAGAATGAGCAGGAAGGCACGCCAAACCTTCAGCCGAAGCCCCCTCGCGAATTTACGGGCAACCCACTGAACCTACTATAACCACACCCGCTCGCATTGTCAAGGGTTTTATCGCCTCATGCCCCCACCCACCACGGCGCACAGGCAGGCCCGCCCCGGAAGGATAACCGGCGTTGCTGACCACCCTTACGGTGCCTTGCGGACAACGCGGAAGCCGTAGTAGCCGTCCCGGTAGTTCGGGGCGTCGTTGCTCCGGTTGGAAACCTCGCAGTAGGAGGCATTGCTGCTCCACGAGCCGCCACGCTTCACGCGGGTGGACGAGGAACTGCTGAGCTTGTCCCAGCACCACTCATACACGTTGCCGCTCATGTCGTAGATGCCCGCGCTGTTGGGATCTTTTGTCTTCACAGGGTGGTTCTTTTTGTTAGTCGAGCCGCCGCCATCCCCCGAGTTACTTGAGTACCAGGCAACAGCATCGATGTCATTACTCCCGCTGTAGGTGTAGCTGTCGTTCGCAGGGCCTCCCTTGGCCGCATATTCCCATTCCGTCTCGGTCGGCAGCCGGTAGCCGTCCGCGTCAAAGTCACAGCTTGCCGCGCTCCATGTGACATCGTTGCTTGTGGGGATTGCCCCCCAGTCAGCGGGATTTGTGCTCCCGCTTATCGTGTAGCAGGGGGTAAGGTTCTCCGCCATGCTCCGCTTGTTGCAGTAGACGAGCGCATCATACCAGGACACATAGTATGCGGGGAAGTCCGTCCCGACACCGTATGTAGAATCCGGGCTTAACCCGCCGTAGGAGCAGTATGCCTCGTACTCGCCCTGCGTCACCTCGTGGATGCACACGTAGATATCGCCCACCAGGACGAAGTCCTCCGGCACCGAAGAGGCGTTTTTCAGCGCGATGCTGAACTCGATGCCCGCCTTAACATCCTGGGTCTTCTTGCCCGAGCGGACTATGCTGCCGTCCTCCTTCTTCACGGTCATGCTGATGGTTATCGTT
>CADBRC010000423.1 GCA_902796985.1 uncultured Spirochaetaceae bacterium | reverse complement strand
GCCGCAGTAGTAAAGGGGGAGGGAAGCCTTGTCCAATATCTCCCCTGAGTGGTAGCCGCCGAGCGTGATTTCTGCCGTTGCGACCAGACAGGTTCCCTCGTCCTCGATGCAATAGACGTTGCTCTCGTTGCCACGCGGGTTGAACCCTATGCCCTGCAGGATTTCCTGACGGGCCACGTCCGGCGTGATGAAGGGGGTGAAGCCGTGCTTGCGGAGGGTATTGAGCGCGTACATGATGAGGGCCTGTTCCAAGAAGACGGCCTCGTTCTTGAGGTAGTAGAACTTCTGTCCTGAGACCTTTGTTCCCCGGTCAAAGTCGATTATGCCAAGAGACTCGCCGAGCTGCACGTGGTCCTTCGGCTTGAACTCGAACGTACGCGGTGTACCGACCTTCTTAACCTCCAGGTTCTCGGTGTCCAGCTTGCCGACCGGGACTGCGGGGTTACACATGTTGGGGATCTTGCGGCCCGCCTCGTCCATCTTGGCTTCGGTCTCAGAAAGCGCTTTTTCGGTCGCTGCTATGTCATCCTTAAGCTTTTTGC
This sequence comes from uncultured Spirochaetaceae bacterium, assembly GCA_902796985.1. Taxonomy (GTDB): domain Bacteria; phylum Spirochaetota; class Spirochaetia; order Treponematales; family Treponemataceae; genus Treponema_D. The sequence continues at coordinate 2,024 of CADBRC010000423.1, read as the reverse complement.
CTTCCTCGATGTACTGCTTTCGGGTCGCGTCATCGAGCTTCTGCTTCATTGCGGCTGCGTTGGCGTTGCGCTTCTGCTGCAGGCCCTGAAGCTTGGTCGTGAGGGCGGTGCGCTCGTCGAAGAGTTTGACGACCAGGTCGGCATCGGCTTCCATGTTCCTGTTCTTTATGTTATCCTTAACAGCCTGAAGGTTGTCCTTTATAAAGCGATAATCCAGCATTTTGCTTCCTCTGTGAAGATTGGAAAATTTATGGAAGAAAGTATACATAAAATGAGGCTGTTTATCAAGCTTTGACTTGAATTATATCGTGTAAGGCGGGGGCCTTCTGCCCCTTGAAAAGAGGTCTTCTTTCTATTATCCTATATGTTATGTCAAAAAAAACATCCGTCCAGACGGGAAAATCCCTGCTTTCCAAGGGCCTGTCCCTTTCTTTCCTGACCCTCTGCTCGCGGATCCTCGGCCTGGTCCGGGAGATGACCAAGGCAAAGTTCCTCGGCACGTCCGCGCTGGGGGACGCGTTCGGCATAGCCTTCCAGGTCCCCAACTTCTGCCGCCGCCTCTTTGCGGAGAATTCGGTCTCGGTCGCCTTCATACCGACCTTCAAGAAGTACCTGGTCGCGCAGGAAGCCGAAGCGGGGGAGGCCGCCGGACAGTCTGAATCTGGAGGTGCCAGGGCCGAAACCCAGGAGTTCATAAACGCGACGCTCACGCTCGTCACGTTCCTGACGGCAGCCCTTGTGTCGCTCGGCATGGTGTTCACCCCCCTGATCCTCCGCATCTTCTTCCCGGAGGAAAGCGGCGAGGCCTTGGGCGAGTCCATCGTGCTCACCCGCATCATGTTCCCCTATCTGGTCGTCATCTCCGTGGCAGCCCTCTTCCAGGGCATCCTCAACGGGCATAAGCTTTTCTCCCCGTCCGGCTTCACGCCGGTGCTGTTCAACGCGATAGTCATCTCCCTGACCTACCTGCTTGCCCCCCGGATGGCCAACCCCGCCCGGGCGATGGCGGTCGGCGTCATCGCGGGAGGCTCGGTGCAGGCAGCCTTCCAGCTGCCTTTCGTCTTCCGCTGCGGCTGGAAACTCTCGTTCACCTCGCTCAGGAAGGCCTTCTCCAATCCCGGCACCCGCACGGTGCTCCGCCTCGTGGGGCCGACCATGATCGGCATGGCGGCCTACCAGCTCAACGACATCGTCTCCTCTGCGCTCGCGACGCGGGCGGGGGAAGGGGTTTACTCTTCCATACAGTATTCCCTGCGCCTGCAGGAGCTTATCCTCGGCATCTGCGCCGTCACGGTGAGCACGCTCATTCTGCCCGACCTGACGGGCTTCGCCCAGAAAAAGGAGTGGGACTCCTTCTGCTCCATGCTGACGTTCGCGGTACGGATCATCTCGCTGATAGCGATACCCATAACGTTCTTCTCGCTGATACTGAAGGAGAGCATCATAACGCTCGTGTTCAAGCGCGGCCGGTTCGACGCGGCCTCCATCCGCATGACGGAGGAGGTGTTCAGCTTCCACATAGCGGGCCTGCTTTTCATCGCCGTGAACAGGGTTGTTGCCCCCGCTTTCTATGCCCAGCAGGACACCAAAAGCCCCACGGTCGCGGGGCTGATAAACTTCGCGGTCAACATGATTCTCGCGTTCTCGCTTTCGCTGCGCTTCGGGGGGGCGGGCATCGCGCTCGCGCTGACGGTGGCGAGCCTGGTCAACATGGTCTTTCTGTTCGTCTTCCTCAGGCGGAACCCGGTCATAGATGTCGGTGTCGTTGTGCGGCCGTCCCTGCTCTATATGGCACGGCTCGCCGTTATGTCGCTCGCCGCCTCGCTGCCGGTCTACCTGCTGCGCGACAGGCTGCTGGCCCTGTTTGCGGGCAGGGGCCGCATCTTCTCGCACGGAATTCCCCTCTGCCTTGCTGCCCTCCTGTTTGGCGGGCTGGGGTTTGTGATGCTGCTCGTTACGAAAGATGAGATCCTCTCGTCCGTCATGCGGAAAGTGAGACGGAGAAGCAGGGGCTGAGTGGACCT
>CADBRC010000422.1 GCA_902796985.1 uncultured Spirochaetaceae bacterium | reverse complement strand
TGTTCCAAGAAGACACGTAGTTCCCGCCCTGTGTGTGATGACAGATACGGACCTGTTCGGAAACTGCGTTTCCTCACTGGCCGGCGAGTTTAAAACCGCTTAAATAGCGCGATTTTAAACATCGCATTTCAATGTACCCTGTTCGGAAACTGAAGTTTCCGAACAGGTTTACTGTACATCAAAAGGAAAAATCATTCCATACGAATCTCTGCCGTGTTGAAAACTTTTTTTACACGTTACAATATCGAGAATCCGGTTTCTATGGTGGAAAGCCGGCAGCCTGCCGCTTCTCCGATGAGTCTGAAGGTCATGTCCTTGAGCTGGCGGACCGAGGGGGCAGGAAGGAGTATTCTCCTGACCTCGCCCGGGCTTCTCGTGTTCAGGGCCTCAAGGTAGCCCTCCGCCTCCTTGTCCAGACCATATTTCCCGGCGCAGTCGTCCGGCTCCGGCTGTACGCCGAGCAGGCCCAGGTATCGCCAGAGGAATCGTATGGTGCCCAGCCGGGCCTCGTCTTCGCCGGAAGCATCCGTCCCGTCCAGGAAGGCAGACAGCAGGACGAATGCCCCCTCAGGCTCCCCGGCGGCGCGGGTCTTCATGACGATTTCAGCCGCGAGGGTTGCCGCCATGATTTTGTAGAGGCTCGCCTTGAGCTGCATGTGGAAGTCCGTCACCTCGAAGTCCGTTATCTTGGAAGACTCCTTCGCCTTGTCCTCGTAGAGCCATACGCTGCCGCTGTTGAAAGGCTGCACGAGCGAGCGCATTCTGCTCTTCGGTCCCCCGTAGAGCAGGCTTGTCCGGAGCCCTTCTTCCTTCGTGAGCATGGTGACCAGGCCGTTGTTTTTGCCCGTCGCCCGTACGCTGAGTATGATTGCCTGCATTCTCGTGTTCCTTTCGCCCACGACGGCCATTCTACAGGAAACGGCCGCCGCAGGCAAGCTTTTTAATTCAGGTATGCAACGGCCATTGCGCTGAATCCATAGGCGGAACCTCGGGCGAGGACGACCTCGATGGGGTAGCTGTCCCCGCAGGCCTTGTCCTTGACTACATATTCGTAGGTGTACGTCGGCTTGCTGTTCGTGTCTATGATGCAGACGAACCTGCTTGTGTTTACTTCGCTTATACCGTCGTCGGCTTCCTTGAACGCCCAGATGCCAGGCTCGTCCTTGTCATACCAGTTGCCGTAGCCGGAGTTTGACGTGAGGATATGCCTGTCCCTTGATATCAGGGCCGGGCCTTCCAGCTGGGAGGCCCTCTCGTCCCCCATGTTCCTGAGATACCGGGCAACTGCTGCTTTGGACTCCTGCAGAACAGACCTGTTCTCGTATATCGTCTTTACCTCCAGGACGGCCGGGATCTCCCAGCTCAGGCTTCCGATTGCGCAGGCATACTTCTTTTCACAGAGCGACAGGTAGGTTACGAAGGCTCCCTCGTAGCTGATTTGTTTCCGTATTACCGAGCCGTTACCCCTGCTGTCCCCTTTTGTATTGCTTTTTTCTGCGAAGCCGGACAGTTCCAGGGTTGCGGGGCCGGTCCTCTGCATGGACATCGCCACTTTGTCCAGCGTGCTTTTCTTGTTGTAGAGCCTGCCCCAGCTGTATTCTTCCTTTTCCTTGTAGAATGAGTCCATGGAGATGAGCATTTTTTTCCCTTTTTTGTCGGCGCAGATGATTCCGACAGGCTCCAGTTCCCTGACCGTGCAGGCTGAAAGGTAGCCGGGCCGGAGGATTTCTCCGCCGGCAAGCACGATGTCTCCGGTGTCCGCCTGCAGCACGGAGAGAATTTGGGAGCTGTCCAGGCTCTCTTCTTGGGCGGGACTGCCTGTTCCTTCCGGGGCTTCTGCCTCTGCCGTGGACATGCCGGCTACCGGTTCCGGGGCTTCCGCCACTGCCGTGGACATGCTGCCTGCCGGTTCCGGTGTTTCCGCCGCTACCGGGAACAAGCTGCCCGTCGGTTCCGGAGCGCTTTCGGGCTTCTGCGCCGGCTGCTGGTAGGCCGGCGTGTCTTGGGCGGGACTGTCGTCCTCCGTGCCGTTCGTGCAGGAGGGCAGGAACGACAGGAGCGCAAGCGTGAAAGCCGCGATGCAGATGTGTCCGCAGGGAGTGCAGGCCTTCAGGCCCCTCTTTTGTGTTTCCTTCATACATTCTCCTTGGAAGCTTTTTGGTTTGGGCGTACCGGAAGGAACGCCTTTCAACTTCTTCTTGACTATACTCTGGTAGCTGAAGGGTATCTTTCGTACATTTCAGACGTTATTTTTTTGTTTTTTTAGAATGCGCGGCTGGCATAGACAAGAAAGGTGAAAAATGCTAAAATGTTTGCCAATTGCCAATATCGAGGTATCGTAATGATTTTTCCATTGGAAAGTTTGGTTAAGTTCAAGGACAGCATCTATGAAATAACGTCCGCCGCAAGCCGCCGCGCCTACCAGCTTGCGATGCTCAAGGATCCGGTCGTCGAAGAGAACGACGGGAAGGTTGTGAGCCTTGCAGCCAAGCAGCTTTTTTCTAACGAGGTTCGTTACCGCATAGAGCAGCAGTCATAGTCTGCCTCATGCGATAGAATTTTTAATTTATAGGTTATGGAAGTGTTGAGATGACTCTTTTCGCTGGGATTCTTTCTGTCAAGGCGATTACCTTTCTTCTGTTTTTCGTCTTTACCATTGCGGCTGTCGGTTACCTTCTCGGCAGGATTACTATAAAGGGGGTTTCCCTTGGGACTGCCGGGGTGTTCATTATCGCCCTGCTTGCGGGTGCTTTCTTTTATAAGGCCCTGGATGCTCAGCTCGCCATCACGGTGGGCGGCGCAACAAAGTCCTACACGAGCAATGCGCTCAAGGTCATAGAGAACCTGGGGCTTATCCTGTTCGTCACGTCGGTCGGCTTCATCGCCGGGCCGAACTTCATCGGGAACTTCAAGAAGAACTTCAAGTCCTACGTCCTTATCGCCGTTGTTGTCATCGTGTTCGGCGGCTTGTCATGCGCGGGCTGCATCGTCTTTGACAACAAGGTTTTCGGCCGTGACCTGGAGGAAGCGGGTGCCATGCGCGTCGGCCTCCTCTCCGGCTCCCTGACCAGCACCCCCGCGTTCAGTGCAGCCAAGGCGACGGTCAATGCAGACTTTGAGGACATCGTCGCAGTTGGCCACGGAATTGCCTATCTTTATGGTGTCGTCGGTGTCGTCCTTTTCGTTCAGATTATACCGAAGATTCTCGGTGCGGATATGGCCGAGGAGCGCAAGAAGATTGTCGTCGCCAGCACCGGAACCGTCAAGAAGTTCAACGGCAAGCTGATTGAGGTTGATACCTTCGGCTTTATGCCTTTCTCCCTTGCTGCGGTTCTGGGAATCCTCATCGGTTCCTTCAAGTTCGGGAACTTCTCTCTGACGACGACCGGAGGATGCCTTCTCGTCTCCCTGATGCTCGGCCACTTCGGCCACTTCGGCAAGCTTTCCATGACACCGAACAATGAGACGCTCAAGGTTTTCCGTGAGCTCGGCCTCATGCTCTTCCTGATTGGTGCCGGTATCCCCGGCGGTGCGAACTTCGCCAAGTACTTCGAAGCCGTTTACTTTATCTACGGTGTCGTCATGACTACGCTCCCGATGGTTGCGGGATACCTCTTTGCCCGCTACATCCTTCGCCTGAGCCTCTTGAACAACCTTGGCTCTATAACGGGTGGCATGACTTCAACGCCTGCCCTCGGAACCCTCATCAATACGGCAGGAACCGAGGACGTTGCTTCTGCCTATGCTTCCACCTATCCGGTCGCCCTTATCGCGGTCGTCATTGTATCCCAGGTGCTGATACTGATTTTCAGGTAGCAGGAAACACAGAGTGATGGAAAAGCCCCGGACGTTCGTTTCCGGGGCTTTTTTTTATGTTTTTTCGTCAAAAAAGCTGCTAAGCCCTTGACACTCACGAGTAAAGAGTATATAATACTGAACATCACGGTGGCATAGTCCAGTCGGTAGAACAACGGACTCATATTCCGTATGTCAGAGGTTCGATCCCTCTTGCCACCATCGTTCTTCAAGCGTAGGTCAGTTACTTGGAAACAGGGGACTTGACAAAGAAAACAGAATACTGTAAAGTATTCTTGCTTGAATAACTTGCCGAAGTAGCTCAGCTGGTAGAGCGGAGGACTGAAAATCCTTATGTCATCAGTTCGATTCTGATCTTTGGCAATAAAAAAGCCTCCCACTAGGGAGGCTTTTTTATTGCCCTGAGTCATGGCAGGAGTCCTGCCATGACTCAGGGCATGGGCTGTAGCTTTTCAGCGGTTCCTGAGCAGGACCAGGACGGATTCCAGTTCCTGCACGTTGTGGG
>CADBRC010000421.1 GCA_902796985.1 uncultured Spirochaetaceae bacterium | reverse complement strand
CATACTCCGCTGTCCAAGAAGCTTGTCGTCTACGCCGTCAGCGTTCTTGTTTTCTGTCTTCCTCTTCTTTCGCGTTATGCCAGAAAGTTTTTCGCACATCGGGAAGGAGATTTTGCCCGTCTGGAACGTCCCGTATTCCGCCCGCTTTTTTTCCTGTCAGCTCTGTGCCTTTCCCTGCTCGTGGGGTTTGCCCTCCCTGCATCGATGATTGCAAGTTCGCCGGAGGACTTTTCGTTTTTGGGGCAGTCGGCCAGCCCCTTGCCTTATGTTGCGAACTCATTCATTCTCATGGCCGGGCTTTTTGTTTTCTGGCCGTCATGCTTCTACTTCATCGCACTGCCGTCTGGCCGCGTCTGCATCTCTTCTGTCTTCTTCGTGACCGCCTTTTCTGCCCTGCTGAATGCCTTTGTGTTCAAGAGCGGCTATGGTGTCGTGAACATAAACGGTGTGCTGGATTCTATGGAAGGACTTCGGGGAATGCGGCCGTTCCTGCTGCTTGCTCCGCTTCTTGCGCTTGCCGTCATAACGACTCTGCTTGTGCTTCTGTATAAAAGAGAAAAGCTTTCCGTCCTTCCATATTTGATGCTGGTTCTGGTCCTAGGGTTGTTTTCCCTTGGTCTGGTGAAATGTGTCCGTATACAGGGGCGCTTTGCCGAGTACGCAGTGACGAGGACCGAATCTGTCCGGGTCTCCACCGGGGGCGGACAGGCTGACGCGGATGCTGGACCTGTGTTCAATCTGACCAAAAACGGAAGGAACGTCATCGTCATTTTTCTTGACAAGGCTATAAGCAGTTTTGTGCCATATATTCTGCAGGATTTTCCTGTCCTTTCGGAAAAGTTCTCAGGGTTTGTCTATTACCCCAATACCGTCTCGTTCGCCAACCACACGGTCAAGGGCGTTCCTGCCCTCTACGGCGGCTATGAGTATACGCCTGAAGAAATGAACAGGCGGGACAGCGAGCTGCTCAAAGACAAGCACAACGAGGCCATGCTCGCCGTTCCCCGTGTTTTTTCGGAAGCCGGCTGGCGGGTCACTGATTTGGACCCGCCATGGATGAACTACAAGTCTTTGGATTTGAGCCCTTTTGAGAAGTATCCTGCCATCAATGCGGTGAACATCACGGGGCTCATGTCCGGAAAGTATATTCGGGAGCACAGTGAACTTGCTTTTGGTGACGGTGCGGATGGAGTCGCCCAGAATGTCCGGGCCGCTGTCCCTCGTTTCTGCCTTCTGCAGATTCTGTACCCTCCCTTGAGAAAGGTTTACTACCATGCGGGTGACTATTACCACAGGACCAGGGGCAATCCTGAGTTCAACGAATTTATAGACAGCTACAGTAACCTGTATTATATGGATGAGCTGACATCGTTTGACTCTGCGGAGGACAGTTATATCGTGTTTGCGAATGAGTCGGCGCATGATCAGGTTTTTATGCTGCGGGATGAAAAGGAGGGACTTGTGCCCGTTAATGCAATTCTTGCTCCTACCTCCGATTTTCAGCTTGCCTACCAGTGGCACGAGGATGATTCGTACTTGGACCTGCAGCTCTACGAGATGAACTGTGCCTCCCTGCTCAGGCTTGGTGACTGGTTCGACTTTTTGAGGGAGAACGGGGCCTATGACAACAGCAGGATTATCATTGTCAGTGACCATGGCGCACCGGTCATCCGGCCCTTTGCTCCCGGATTCTCAGACAACAGGAATTACTCCGCTTATGCAGCCCTTCTTTTGGTCAAAGATTTCGGTGCTGGCGGGGAACTGCGGGAAGACAGAATCTTCATGACTAACGCGGACGTACCGCTCCTTTCCATGGAAGGGCTCGGGTTACCTGCTGAGAATCCTTTTACCGGAAAGGTCTTCCGCTCCTGCAAGGATGCTGGCGTAAATATATATACAAAGTCCGGGGATATTGATGGTTTTGACTTGAGGAACAAGAAAAAGTTCAGCCTGTCCGTTGACGGATCTTATCATGTGCAGGACAACATATATGTAGAGTCAAACTGGATTCCTCTTTCCGACTGGCAGTTACTTTCCAAGGAGCTTTCACGATGATGTCTTTTTCTGAAACTGCATATACACTCATATTGTATCCGCTTAAGCTTTTTCTTGAGCTGGTGTATGCCGTCTCCTACCGCATTCTTGAGAGCGAGGGACTTTCTGTTATTGCGGTCAGCCTCGCGGTAAACCTGCTCATGCTGCCGATTTACAACAAGGCGGATGCCCTGCGGGATGCAGCACTTGCCAGGCAGAAAGCGATGGAGAAGGGGGTTGCCCACATAAAAAAAGCCTTTGCGGGCGACGAACGCTTTCTCATGTTGAGTGAGTACTACACCCAGAACCATTACAGTCCGCTCGCAAGCCTCATTCCCTCGCTGTCAATCCTCATGCAGGTTCCCTTTTTTGCCGCCGCATATTCCTACCTGTCTTCCTTACAGGAATTGTCCGGCAAAGGCTTTCTTTTCATCAGGGACTTGGGCAGTCCCGATGCGCTCGTGACGCTTCCGTTTTTTACGCTGAACGTCCTGCCCGTTGCGATGACTGTGATTAACTGTGTCTCCGGGGCAATCTATACCAAGGGACATGGCATCCGGGAGAAAGCACAGGTATATCTGCTCGCTGTCCTTTTCCTTGCCCTGCTCTATAAGTCTCCTTCCGGTCTTGTCCTCTACTGGACCTGCAACAATATTTTTTCCCTGCTGAAAAACCTCTGGGCGGGTAGGACACGGCGGGAGGCTCCGGCTCCCCGAGGCAAACTGGGCGAGGCATTTTTTTCCTTCATGGATGAGAAGCGCATCAGAACGGGGATCTTCGTGACCTCCTGTCTGTTGCTCTGCCTTCTGAACGGTTTTGCCCTGCCGGTCGCTCTGCTCTCGTCTTCTGTGGCGGAATTTTCTTCTGCTATGGAATATGCAAACCCCGTTTCATACGCGTTTGTTTCTTTCTTGCAGGCTTTGGGGCTTTTTGCCTTCTGGCCCCTGTGCATTTACTTCCTTTTCGCTGGTAATGTGAAAGTTCAGGGGGGCATGTCGCTTGCTGCTGCGTTTCTT
>CADBRC010000420.1 GCA_902796985.1 uncultured Spirochaetaceae bacterium | reverse complement strand
GGCCCTTCAGGCACAGATAACGCCGCACTTCCTCTACAATACGCTGGACACAATCGTTTGGCTTGCCGAGGACAATGACATGGATGAGGTCGTGGAGATTACCAAGGCATTCTCCGCCTTTTTCCGCATCTCGCTCAGCCGCGGGCGTGAATGGATAACTTTGGCGCAGGAAATGGAGCATGCTGCCAGCTATCTGAAGATTCAGGGAATACGCTATAGGGATATACTGGAGTACAGCATAGAACGTGATGAGGGAGTTGATGACGTACCGGTGCTCAAGCTCCTCTTGCAGCCGCTCGTGGAGAACGCCATTTATCACGGCATTAAGAACAAGCGCGGAAGGGGAAAAATAATGGTGTCCGCCCGGAAAGTGACGGCGTTCGGCGAGGAGGAGGGAGGAGTCCGCTTTTGTGTTCAGGACAATGGCATCGGTTTCTCCGAAGAGCGGATGCGGGAAGTCATTGCGGATTTGTATTCCCCGGACGGCGAGGGGTTGAAGGCCTCCTACGGCCTTTACAACGTCAGCAAAAGGCTCCGCCTCTATTACGACGGCAGGGTTTCACTGGATATAAAGAGCGTGGCAGGGGAAGGTTCCGAGGTTTCATTCGTGATACCCCGGAGGTTCGACACCAAGGAGGAATCTGGCAATGTATAGCGTCTTCATAGTTGACGATGAGGTTATAGTACGTGAAGGCCTCCGCAAGCGCATAGACTGGGAAAGCTCCGGCTTCAACTTTGCGGGTGAGGCGGGTGACGGAGAGATTGCTCTCTCGATGATACAGGACATTAAGCCTGACATCCTGATTACCGACATACGGATGCCCTTTATGGACGGGCTGGAACTTGCACGTGCGGTTAAGAAAATCCAGCCCTGGATACGGATAATAATCCTCTCAGGTCACGACGAGTTCGATTATGCCAAGAAGGCAATATCGATAGGTGTGGAAGATTACATTCTCAAGCCCTTTACCCCGGACGAGATACTTTCCAGCCTGTCAAAGGTCAGGGATAACCTGGACAAGGAGAGGCGCGAGGCCGGAGACATAAGCCGGATGAAGCGGGAGCTTGAGTCCGGCAGCAACCTCGCCCGTGACAAGATGCTGACTGACCTGGTACTCGGCGCGCTTGACTCATCAGAAGCTATGGAGCGGGCAGGGGAGTTCGGCATAAAGCTCCTCTCCCGCTTCTATATGGTCTCCGTCAGCGACCTGCATTACGGCGAAACTATGGACAAGCTTCTTGCCGCCAAGTCCTGTCTGTCCGCTTCTCTTTCCGGCGGGAGTATGTCATTCTTTATTTCCCCGGAGACCCTTGTTTCCATCGTGCAGGGGCAGGATGCTCAGGCATGCGAAGATGAGGCGTTTTCTCTGGCGGAATCCGTCAAGCATGATGCCGAAAAAGTTCCCGGTGTGAGCGTCGTCACGGCGATTAGCCCCGCCGTGGAACACATTGCCAGCATAAGCGGTGCCTACAAAGATGCCCTGCTCCTGCTCAAGAAATGCCGCTTCACGGATACCAGCCGCATAGTGAGCATGAGTGACGTGGGGGAGGGAAGCTTGAAGTCTGACGGCGGCTCTCTTGTCCTGCAGGAGAATGACCCTCTTGTAGACAGGCTGAGCTACGCAGGTGAAAGCGAGATAGATCAGATTGTCTCGGAGTACGTCGCACTGCTCGGCAGCAACGGCGGATCATTTTCTATCATCGCGTCATATCTGCTCGTCGACGTGATAATGGCGGTTTCCAAAGTGATAGAGAGTCTGGGCGGTGACGTCAAGCAGGTGATGCCGGAAATACTTTCCCGTTCCTTCGTCGAGAACGCCGTTCAGAATCAAGAAGTTTTTATCGTTGAGGTTAAATCCATCTTGGGAAAGCTTCTGAATTGGAGGGGCAGACAGTCTTCCGGCCGCTACTCCGACGTAATTCTCCGCGCCAAAAAGTTCATCGACGAGAACTACGCTGACCCAGACATCTGTCTGAGGTCAGTCGCCCAGGCCGTGAACTTCAGCCCCAACCACTTCAGTACCGTGTTCTCGCAGGACTGCGGCATGACCTTCATTGAGTACCTGACTCAGGTACGCATTTCTCAGGCAAAGCGCCTGCTCAAGACAACTGACAAGAAGAGTGCGGACATTGCCTGGGAAGTGGGCTTCAACGATCCCCACTATTTCAGTTTCATCTTCAAGAAGTCCGTCTCCCTGTCTCCCCGAGAGTGGCGGCAGCAGAATCAACCGCAGTCCCAGTTGTAGAGCACGTCAGAGAAGTCTCGGCGGCTCAGGGCTTCACGGCTGATGAAAAAGTTTGCCACACCCATGTCACCCCACATGATGTAGTCCGAGCCTGAATAGTCGCTGTCCATCTGGAAGAGCAGACAGTCGTGCCTGTCGCCGGAGGATCGCGGGTCGTATTGCGTGAAGGTGGGGTAGCCGCCCAAATGGTGTCCGGAGCCCTGTTCGAACAGGTCGTTGTACGTGTCCTCGCTGAACAGATCATAGCTTGACGGTGCATCTCCCGGGAAGGGGAGTCCGAGCGCATTTGCAGCCTGGTGCACTGCATCTACAAAGCGGTCCTCTGTGGCAGGGGATATGCAGCTTTCGGTGTTTTCGAACGTAAGGGCAAATTCGTCATAAAAGGGAAGAAGAATTTCTTCTGTTTCCGGACCGCTTTCTTCCCTGAGGCTTTTTGCGGTCGGTATGCCGAGCGCACGCACTGCTTCTTCCGTTATGTTTCCATCTATGCTTTCATGGTAGATGACCCGCCAGTTCTTCTGGTCGGTCGGATTGTCAAAGTTCAGACCGTACGTGTCCGAGCCCCCTATGAAGAACTGGAGCAGTCCCGTGGAGGGAAAGTCCTGCATCGGCGGGATTTCCGCCATGTTCAGCTGTGCGAGCAGCACGAGCATCTTTCCGTCCGGGCCGGTTGGATAAGGCTCTGCCGGATTCCAGTATGGCAACCCGCCGAATTTGCTCGCGGTGAGGGGGAGGGGTATCTCTGTTTTGCGCGCATGTATCGTTACTGATGGAAGCCGTGTCTGCCTTTTCAGCTCGGCACAGAGCTGTTCCGTCTGTTCTGCTGTGTAAAAAAATGCGGGGGGCTGGTCTACGTTATCGCTGTACAGGGCAAGGATTAGGGATTTCTTGGGGTTCCGTTCGTCGACGAGCACGAAGATTTTCTTGCCGTTCTCCAGGGCCTGGGTCTCCTTGTTCCTGCTTACGGCAAGATGGCTCCTGTATTCCGTGCCCTCGTGGCTGTAGCGGTAGCTTATCCTGCCCCGGTCCTTAATGAATGAAGTTCCGTATACAGTCGCCGTGACGCTGACACCCCGCTCGAAGATTCCCCTGATGCGGATGTAGCGGCGGAGCGCGTTCAGCAGGCCGAATAGGGCCAGGGCGGCCAGCAGGATTACCAGCAGCGCATTGTCCTTGTCCACGCTCTTGATGCCCCTCTTGGAGACGATAATCCCGAACTTGTCATAGAGGATGAATATGATGCCGCCGACGAGTATGCAGCAGAGTGAGACGATGAGCGTGTAGTCGTTCTTGAGCGTTTTTTTGAGCGAGATTTTTTCCATAAGGCATGGCCTCCAATGAGCGAAGTATAGGGGAAAGGCTGTATAATTGCAATATGCCCGTATCTGCAAAACGCTTGCTTTTTGCTTCTCCCCGGGTTACAATGATACTATGAAAGATTACGTGAGCTGGGCGATTATGGCCCCGGGACGGATTGCCGCCAAGATGGCGGAGGCGATGAACGG
>CADBRC010000419.1 GCA_902796985.1 uncultured Spirochaetaceae bacterium | reverse complement strand
ACTCTGAACCTCTTCCGTTCCCTGTGCACGACCATCGAGCTGCCCAAGCTCATCCAGTCCATCCTCTACACTTCCATGGCGCAGATGAGGGTGACCGGCGCAGGAATGCTAACCATGGGGACCCTCGAGAGCGGTTCATTCCGTCTTGGCGCGAATGCCGTCAACCTGGAAGTCAACCCCATCATCAAATATATGATTCCGACAAAGTCCCCGCTGGTCTCCACCCTCTCCAGCCTGGCGACACCGGTAACTTTAGCCCAGCTCCGGGACAAAATCCCGGTATGCAAGGATCTGGACACCATAGAGAGTCTGAAGCCGACCCTCGTCGTTCCCTTGATTTTCCGGAGGCGTGTCAACGGCATACTCCTTCTTGGCGAGAGGATAGAGAATGAGGACGGCTCCGACCTGTCCTACAGCGACTATGAAAAAAAACAGATTGCGACGCTGGCAAGCCTCGGGGCAATAGCCGTCAACAATGCCTCGCTGGTCGAGATTTCTTCGACCGACATGATGACTCACCTCAAGTACAAGTACTACTTCTACAACATTCTCTCCGACAGAATGGAGTCATCGCTGAATTCCAACGGGATCCTTTCGGTCGTCATGTTCGACATAGACTTCTTCAAAAAAGTCAACGACAACTACGGGCACAACTGCGGGGATTACATTCTTGCCTCTGTCGCCTCCATCATCAAAAAGAGCATACGCGGCAAGGATTTGGCCGCCCGTTATGGCGGAGAGGAATTCACGCTCCTCCTCTCCGGCGAGAGCGGCAGGAACGCCTACCGGGTTGCCGAACGCATACGCAAAACAGTAGAAAACTACAACTTTGAATATCAGGGGCAGAAAATAGCCATCACGATTTCGGGCGGCATCGCCGAATTCTCCACCGAGATAAACTCGGGCCTTTCCCCGGAGGAGCTGGTAGACGTGGCAGACAAAGCCCTTTACGTCTCCAAGAACAAGGGACGCAACAGGATTACCTTCGCCTACCCCGCCCTGATGGCAGCGCTGGACAGCGAGCAGCCCGACAATCAGTAAATCAGAAAAGCTTTTCCCCCAGCAGGCGGGCGGCAAGGGCCACGGCCATCAGTGCCGTATCATTCCTGTCGTCCAGAATCGGGTTCACCTCGACGATTTCCATTGACTTGACCATGCCCAACGTCTCCATCTCCTCCATGAGGAGCAGTCCCTCCCGGTAGGTGAGGCCTCCCGGCACAGGCACACCGGTTCCCGGCGCAATTGACGGATCAAAGGCATCCATGTCAAAGCTTATGTGGACGACATCGCAGTGGGTCTTGAAAAAGAGCCGGACCTTTTTGAGGATTTCAGAGAATCCCATCCTGTCTATGTCACTGACCGTGAAGCAGGTCACCCCGGCCTCATGCATCAAGGCTTTCTCTCCCGGATCCAGATCGCGGGTTCCTACAAAGCAGATGTTCTCCGGATCAACCTTGCGCCCGTCTTTGTACAGGTTTACCAGCTCATCCAGCCCGTAGCCCGCACTCGCTGCAAGACACTCGCCGTGAATGTTGCCGGAAGGGGACGTATCCGCAGTGTTGAAGTCGCCGTGCGCATCCACGTACAGCACGCCCAGACGGAGCCCCTTTTCCCTGCACCAGCTGCCGATGCCCGCAAGGCTGCCGAGCACGATGGAATGATCGCCCCCGAGGACAAGGGGAAACTCATCTTTCTTAACGGAAGCCTCCACGTGGGCAGCAAGGGACTCACAGGCCGTCACGATGGGAAGAAGGTACTTAGCCTTGGGGTTGTTCCCCATATCTGCGTATTCCTGCGGCACGACCGGGATGGGTGGAGCAGGCGGCACGACCGTATGGCCGAGTGACTGAATCTTGTCCTTTATCCCCGCAAGGCGGATTGCCGACGGCCCCATGTCCGAGCCATGCCTCCTGCCCCCGAAGTCCAGGGGCATCTCGATTATGTTCACGTTCATTATGACGACATTCTAGCGAAGAGACGGCAGGCTTGCAAGGGCGGCACCGTGTCCGGTGCTGGACGACACCGTGTTCGGTGCTGGACGGCACCGTGTCCGGTGCAGTACGGCACCGTGTCCAGTGCTGGACGACACCGCATTCGGTGCTGGACGACACCGTGTCCAGTGCTGGACGACACCGCGGTTGGTACCGGGCTGCATCGTGTCCAGTACCGGGCGCCTCCTCCTACTCCTTGACCGCGCCGCCGCCCAGGCTCTTTATCATCGCTTTCTGCGTGAGCAGGAAGAAGATGACGAAGGGAACCGCTATGATAAGCGACCCGGCGGCGAAGTTAGTGAACTCGTTCTTCTTGTCGGAGACGAAAGAGAAAAGGCCCAGCGCAAGGGTCTGCTTCTCGGGCGTGCGGAGGATCATCTTGGGGAAGATGAAGTCCAGCCAAGGACCGGTAAAGCTCGTTATCGCCAGGAAGGTGATGATCGGGCGGCAGACCGGCAGAATAATCGTCAGGTAGGTCCTGAAGTGGCTCGCCCCGTCAATTCTCGCCGCCTCGTCCAGGTTCTTGCTCACCGTGTCCATGTAGCTCTTGACCATCCAGGTGTTGTAGGGGATGTTGCCCGCGACGTAGACGAGGATGAGGCCCCAGAGGTGATTGAAGAGCCCCAGCCTCAGAATGATGACGTAAATCGCTATCATGCCGACGAACGAGGGGAAGACCTGCAATATCAGCAGGCTCATCATCAGGGACTTCTTGAAGACGAACCTGAAGCGTGAGAAAACGTAGGCGCTCACCGACGAGATGATGACCGTCAGCAGAGTGGTCCACAGGGCGATGACCAGGGTGTTGGAGAACCAGAGCCAGTACTGGGTCTGGGTAAACAGGTAGACAAAGTGCTTGACCGTGAAGCCGTCCTTGAAGGGAATGATGTTCATGGCGGCAATCCCGTTTCCCGGGCTGAACGCGCCGCTCACCGTGTAGACGAGCGGATAAAAGACCAGGAATGAAATCAGGATGAAAATGATGTATGTGACTGCCTGGCTCAAGGTCTCGCCAGCAGGGGAATTCCTTTTCATACCTCACCCTCCTTATAGGCCTTGGTGTTCATGAACTGGTAGACCGCGAATGGCGCGAGCACCAGGAAGATGAGCACCGCGATGACCGAGGCATAGTTGTACTTCATCAGGGTAATCGTCAGCTTGTAAATCCACGTGACGAGCAGGTCCGTTCCTCCCGCGTTGGTCGTCGTGCTGTCCGCGACCGCGGGCGTTCCTCCCGTAAGGAAGATAATTGCGCCGAAGTTGTTGATGTTGTGCGTGAAGCTCATGATAATCAGCGGCATCGTCTGGTAAAGGACGAGCGGCAGGGTTATCTTGTGCAGGATCTGCCTGTTGCTGGCCCCGTCAATGCGGGCGGCCTCGTACAAATCCTCGGAGATGGCGGTCATCGTTCCGGTCGTCAGCATCATGAAGTAGCCGAAGCCCGCCCAGAGGTTCAGGACAACGCACATCACCTGCGCGAGCGTTGGATT
>CADBRC010000418.1 GCA_902796985.1 uncultured Spirochaetaceae bacterium | reverse complement strand
TGCTCCTGGGAGACAAAGCCTATCATCCTGTTCCTGAACGCGGCTCCCTGCCTGTCGTCCCTGGAGCAGATGTCCTTGCCCATGATGAGCACCCGGCCTTCGTCGGGTTTCTGCAGGCCCGCCACTATTGACAGGAATGTGCTTTTTCCCGCGCCGGACTTGCCCGCGATGCCCAGGCAGCATCCGTCCGGGACTCTGCAGGAAAAGTCCTTCAGCACCTGGATTTTTCCCCTCGGCGAGGAGAACGATTTGGATATTCCTTCTGCTATGATCATGTTCGTCCCCTACTTGGCCTCCGTATATATTTCGAGCCTGGAGATGCGGATGGCAGTGCGCAGCGCGCTCAGCACGCAGGCTCCCGTCAGGATAAGGAGCACCGCGGCGGCGAAGGCCGCCATCTGCCAGACCGGCGGCAGGCAGAAAGGCATGTCGAGTTTCTGCGCGATAAGGATGCTGAAGGGAAGCAGCACGACCGCCGAGAGAAAGACCCCGCAGGCGGCCCCCGCCGTCCCGAGCAGGGAAGCCTCCCCCAGTATGACGGATGCCAGCTGCGGCCGGCTTGCCCCGAGCACGCGGAGTATGGAGAACTCACGCCTGCGCTCGTACATCGTCAGCGAGAAGGTCAGCGCGAGCGCGAGCACCGTCAAAAGCAGGAAGAGGGCGGCAAGAAGGCAGAGGAAGAAGACGATTGAATCCATCTTGTCCGCGAAGGTCCGCAGGAACTTGCCCTGCTGGATGACCTGAACGCCGCTCACCGCCTGCCAGATTTTCAGGGCCGCCGTGTCGGCCTTGACCCCGTCCTCCAGGCGGACATAAATCGCGCTGGTCTTTGTCGCCGCATCCCCATCGGACAAAAAGCTGAATCCCTTCTCCTTTGCGTCCCCGAATATCTCCTCTATTCCGGCAAGGTCGGTGAAGACTGAGTTGTCCATGCCGGTCCCGCTCTTGGAAAGCCTGGCCCCGACTGCATGTTTTTTTGCGAAGAAGGAGATGCAGCCGTCCTTGACGCTGACGTTGCTTCCCGCAAAAAAGGCCCTGCCCCTGCCGTCCGTCTCGTACTGCCGCACCCAGGGCTTTATCAGGAAGTCGCTCTCCGGGTCGAATCCTATTATCTGCACTGGAAAGTCGCAGCAGCTCTCGCTCAGGCTCGTCAGGTAGAACTGGCCCGTCACCTCCCGCACTCCGTCCATGGCGCGGATCGTGTCCTCCACCGACTTGTCCATGTAAAAGTAGCTCGGCTTGCCGGAAAGCAGGACCCCTTCCTGGTTCTGCCCGTATCCTTCCGGGACGACCATCAGGTCAGCCCCAATCCTGTCCTGCATACCGGCTATCCCTTTGCGGAGGCTCGCCGACAGGAGGAAGACTGCAAAGAGGACGGCTGCGGAGACTGCGACGAGGGCGGCCAGCGCGAAACTGCGGAATGGTTTCCGGCAGATGTTCCTGACCGCAAGCACGCGGAGGGACAAGTTTTCTTCCATAATTATTTCCTGCTTCTTGCGTTGAGGGCCGCATCAAGCGAGGCGACCGTGAGGATAAGGATTCCCAGGACGATGAGGACCGGCCTCGTGACGGAGTGGCAGTGCATGCTCGCCATCCCGCAGACACCGATGAGGGCTGTCGGCATCAGGATTATCCCGGCCGCGTTGACGATGATGCCCAGGTCCAGGCCGAGCAGGAACTGCCTGGATTTGCCTGAAAAGCGGAGCAGGGAAAGCAGGGCCGCCGCCAGTCCCAGGAAAAGCTCTGCCCTGGCGGTCCAATGGCACTTCATCAGCTTCTCACCGGCATCGCATACCTTCGCGAAGCTGTAGGGGGCGGCGGCCACGAGGGCGGCAAGTAGCAGCAGTACGATGGAAAAAATGACGTTCTTTTTCATAAGGGCTCCTTTTGCTCAGAAAAATCTTCTTGATTTGCGTTTAATACCCATTGATTTAGTAGGCATTGTATGGTATAGTACATTTAGCCTAGTTAGTCAATAGGAAATACGGCAGAAGCGACCGGCTTCTGCACTGCTTCAGGAGTTCAACTATGGAGTTTGATTTTGACCGGGTAACGGACAGGACGGGAACATTCGCCGCGAAGTACGACCTTGCGGCAAAACGGAACAAACCGCTGGACGCGATAAGCCTGTGGGTCGCCGACATGGACTTCCCCACTGCCCCCTGCATCCAGAAAGCCCTCGCGGACCGGGCCGGGCATGGAATCTTCGGATACAGCCGCCCGGATGCGCGCTACTACAGTGCGGTCAGGGGCTGGTTCAAGAGGCGGCATTCGTTCGACATCAGGGACGAGGAGATTATAAACACGCCGGGAGTGGTGTTCGCCATAGCCGCTGCGATACGGGCCTTCAGCACTGAAGGGGATGCCGTCCTCATCCAGCGGCCGGTCTACTACCCCTTCTTCAATACGATCGAGCTCCTTGGCCGCAGGGTCGTCAGCAACTCGCTCGTGTTCAGGGACGGACGCTATGAGATTGATTTCTCGGACTTCGAGAGCAAGATCGTTACGGAGAAGCCCAGGCTCTTCGTGCTGTGCTCGCCGCATAATCCGGGGGGGAGGGTATGGACGCGGGAGGAGCTTTCGCGGATGAGCGGGATCTGCCTGAAGCACGGTGTCCTCGTCGTGTCG
>CADBRC010000417.1 GCA_902796985.1 uncultured Spirochaetaceae bacterium | reverse complement strand
CGTCACCGACAAGCTCCCCGACCTCCAGGGCCTGGAACTGCTTCCCGGGGACATAACTTCAGGACATTCGCCCCAGCACGAGTTCACATTCGCCCCGCTCTCCCTGGTCAGCTGGCACCTGGTCTTCGCAAAGAAATACAGCTTCGCATCCGCAATAGAATATGCCACCGGCCCGCTGGCCGTCTGCCTGGTCATCATCTTCGTGGTGGGCGCCATCCTTCTCAGCACGAACATGATATACAGCGCCAACACGCTCAAGGCCGCAGTCGATGACCTGTCCTCCGGCAACGCCGACCTGACCCGGCGGGTGGAGCTTGGCAGCACGCCCTTCCTGGCCGTCATGGACGAGCTGGTGGACAGCCTGAACCGCTTCATACAGAAGCTTCAGGGCATAATGGGCACGGTAAAGGAGTCCAACGGCTCGCTCGTGAAGAGCGGGGACCGCCTGCACGAGACTACGGACCAGACGGAAAGCTCCATATCCCAGGTCATAAAGAGCATAGACTCCATGCAGGGCCAGATAGAGAACCAGGTGGAATCAGTCTCCGGCACGGCCAGCACGGTCAAGCAGGTCGCCGAAACGATAGGAACCTTGGGAAGCCTTATAGAAAGCCAGACGGGAGGCGTGAGCGACGCTTCGGCCGCGGTCGAGCAGATGATAGGCAACATCGCCAGCGTCAACCACAGCGTGGACAAGATGGCCGCGTCCTTCGAGGGCCTGCGCGACAACGCAAAGAACGGAATCACAAAGCAGTCCGCCGTCAACGAGAAGATAAAGCAGATAGAGGCCCAGTCCGACATGCTGCAGGAGGCCAACCTCGCCATATCCAGCATAGCGGAGCAGACAAACCTGCTGGCCATGAACGCCGCCATCGAGGCCGCCCATGCGGGCGAGGCGGGAAAGGGCTTCGCGGTCGTCGCGGACGAGATACGAAAGCTCTCCGAGACCTCATCCTCCCAGTCCAAGACAATCGGCGACCAGCTCAAGAACATAAAGGACTCCATCTCCGAGGTGGTCGCGGCCTCAACCGAATCCAGCAGGGCATTCGACTCGGTGTCCGGCAAGATAGACGAGACCGACGAGCTGGTGGCCCAGATAAAGGGAGCCATGGAGGAGCAGAACGCGGGCTCCCGGCAGATACGCGAGACCCTCCGGTCCATGAACGAAAGCACCATCGAGGTGCGCAAGGCCTCCGGCCAGATGGAAAAGGACAACAAGGCCGCGCTGGAGCAGGTGGCCCGCCTGAGGCAGGCGACCAACAACATGATGAGCGACATGAACAGCCTGTCCGACGGGACGCGCAAGATAAGCGACACCGGCAACTCTCTGGGAGCCATGGTACAGGAGGTCAAAGACTCCATAGCGAAGATTGGCAGCCAGATAGACCAGTTCAAAGTCTGATACTAGGCAAATGACAGGAAACAGGCTATACTGAGGGAAATGTCTTTATTTGCAATAGAAAATTTCGCCAGCACCATAGCCCTGCTCCTGTCCATAGCGAGCTTCGCGGTTGTCGCCGGCCACAGGGAGGCAAAGGATTACGAGGTCTCCCTGTCATTCTCCTTCTTTACCATACTCACCAGCCTGGGTTATCTCGGCATCCTGCAGTCGGCAGCGGTCGAATCCGCACTCGTATTCACGACAAAGCTCAAGTACATCGGCCTGTTCATGCAGTTCATCGTGTTCTTCATGGTCTACGGCTACTTCAAGATAAAGCTGCCCAAGTGGCTCTACATCCTCTACTTCGCTTCGTCGCTCCTCATCCTCGTGATGATACTGAACTTCAACTTCAAGAGCCGGCCCCTGCCCGGCAACCCCATGTCATGGCTGGGCTTCACGGGACACTGGTTCTTCAAGAACTACTACATCCAGATGCGGCGCGGCCTCATCTTCCTGCGCTCGCAGAGCAACTGGGGCAACTACCTCTTCCTCGCAACGGTGATCTTCTATGCGGCGGCCCTGGTCTACCTGTACATCCACGTAATGCTCTACAAGCGGATACTCAAGACGCGGGACCTGACGGCCCTCTTCGCCTCCCTGCTCATCCCGACATTCTGCTTCCTCTACGAACGGGTCTTCCTCATGATTACCAGACAGGAGTCCATACCCGTCGTTCCCTTCGGCATAATCATCTCCAACATACTGACCATCTATCTGGTCGCATACCGGCGCTTCTACAACGTCAACGCGATGGCGAGCGACGTGTTCTTTGACCGGATGGAAACCCCGGCAATCGTCATCAACGACACCTTCCGCGTGACCAACATCAACAGGGCATCCCAGCGGCTCTTCTCCTTCATAGACAAGGACATCATCGGCCAGCGGGCCCTGGCCGCATTCCCCGACTACCTGACCCGGTCTTTCGAGTCCCTCATTTCCTTTGACGGGGA
The DNA here is from genome assembly GCA_902796985.1 of uncultured Spirochaetaceae bacterium. Taxonomy (GTDB): domain Bacteria; phylum Spirochaetota; class Spirochaetia; order Treponematales; family Treponemataceae; genus Treponema_D. The sequence goes on along the minus strand of CADBRC010000417.1, from coordinate 4,489 downwards.
GACGGGCGACACGGTAGGGAATGAGAAGGCTCTGGTCTCGGACGACAGCCTCGTCTTTGTCGGCAACAAGACCTTCCAGCCCAAGGTCCGCCGGGTGATGAACAAGGACCAGCTGATCGGCTTTGTTTTCTCTCTGGACGACGTGACCCTGCTCCACAACTACAAGAGTACGCTTGAAGACGACGTAAGCCGCAAGACCGACCAGATACGCAAGATGCGCGACCAGATGGCCTTCTCCTTCGCATTCCTGGCCGAACACCACGACCTGTCCAGCAAGGGGCACCTGACGCGCACCGCCTACTACACGGAGGCAATCGCGCGGGAGCTTTTGCGGGAAGGGGTCTACGTGGAGACCATCGATCAGGAATTCATCCACACGATATCACGGGTTGCCCCCCTGCACGACATCGGCAAGATTTACGTAGACGAAAAAATACTGAACAAAAACGGCCCGCTCACGCCCGGAGAACGCCTCCAGATGGAGTCGCACACGGTGCGGGGCGCAGACTTCCTCAGCACTGCCCTCAAGGACAGCGGGGACATACTCTACAGCGGCATGGCGCACGACATAGCCCTCTATCACCATGAGTGGTGGAACGGGGCGGGCTACCCCACCAAGATTTCAGGCAGCAACATTCCCATCAGTGCACGGATTATGGCGGTCGCAGACGTGTTCGACGCGCTCCTCAGCGAACGGCCCTACAAGAAGGCGTTCACGCTGGCAGAAGCGTATGACATCATCCACTACCAGGCAGGGACGCACTTCGATCCGGCGGTCGTCGCCGCCTTCGAGTCCATAAAGCCCGAGACGAGGGAGATTCTGGACAGGCTCGCCAAGGTGCGGGAGGACTGAGCCTCTGAGTCCGGGAGGACTCCCCGGCTCAGACGTCAGACGGACTCCTTGAGGATGGAGCCGAAGTGCCTCAGATAGTCGATGAATGAGATGTAGGCAAGCGTGGTGCAGAGAACGTAGACCGCAATGCCGATGTTCCTGAAAAGCTCCATGTCCAGACCCCAGGCAGCAGCGGCTCCGGTGCGGACCAGACACTCCTGCACGAGGGAGACAAAGCACGCGACGACATAGCTGACGGTCTTGAGCTTGCCTCCTTTGCGGGCCGCAATGGCGGTGCCCTTCTTGGCGGCGACCATGCGGAGGAAGTTCTGGCTGAATTCCCGGTAGAGGATAAGCACATAGAGCAGGGCGGGCATGTAGCCCGAAAATACAAAGCAGGTAAAGGTAGACAGATGCAGGAATACGTCGGCGAAGGGGTCGAACATCTTGCCGAAGTCGCTGACTTCGCCGTTCCTGCGGGCAAAAAAGCCGTCCAGGAAGTCCGTGAACTCCGCGAATCCCAGCAGGGGGACAAGCAGGCAGATAAGTACGCTCTTCGCCGCCCCGCTTTCCATGTCAAACCAGAGGGGGATGAAATACAGGACGAAGAATAACGGCGCAAGGACAACCCGCGCCAAAGTCAGCTTGTTTGACACTTTCATTGCCTTAGTATATTCCTTTTCTTTCCCGTTGTCCAGATAGTCCGGATATATAAGATGAGGCTTCCATATTGGCGGAAAGTGCTGTATACTATCCATATATATGCATTTCCGAGAAGCGACCCGAAAACTGCCCGTCCTCCTGCTGGCCCTTCCCTTCCTGAGCGCCGGACTGTCAGGATTGCCGTCCCAGGACTTCACCGGCCCCGGCTCCCCAAGCCCCCTGGTCATGAACGAAGCCCTGCAGGACGCGGAGCCGGTCAAAGGCAGGGTCGGCTGGATACGGCAGGCAGGCCGCATGGGCCTGGACCCGGAAGGAAACAGGACAGGCTACATCTTTGAGCTTCTGGACAAAATCGCAGAGAACGCAAACATAGAATTCGAGTACGTAGAAGCTTCCAGTCGGGAAGAGCTGGTCCAGATGATGGACAGCGATCTGGTAGACGTGACCGCAGAGGGCGAGAGCGGCTACACGCAGGAGGGCTTCTTCAACCTGCCCCGCAGCATCGGTCCGGTCAACCAGATGATATGCGCCCGCGACGGGGACACCCGCTTCTTCGAGGACGATTACGAAAGCCTGGACGACATGACGATAGCGATGATTGACAGGCCCAGCATTAAGGATAAGCTTGACGCCTTCGAGGAGGCCAAAAACTTCACCACCAGGCGGCACTACTACGCAACGGCCCATGAGGCAAAGCTTGCCCTGCTGACAGGAAATGCCGACCTTGCGGTACTGGACAACTATGAAGATCCGCACGGAGTGGTCGTCGTCGCAAAGTTCGGCCTGTCCGACCGCTTCCTGACCGTCAGGGAAGAATGCACCGCGCTGAAAAGTGCAATGATGCGGGGCTACGGTGCACTGCTCGCAGAAGATCCCTTCGTCCTCGGCAACATGAACAACAAGTACTTCTCCGAGTATCAGATACGGAACACGGCGTTTACGAGGGAGGAACAGGCTTTCATACGGAACGCCCCCTCCTTCGACGTGTACCTGAGGGACGACATCCCTCTGGTCGCCTGCTGCCAGGACGGCGTGTTCACAGGCTACTTTCCCGCCATGCTCAAGCGGATTTCCCGGCGGACGGGGCTCAGGTTCAACCTGAAAGGCAGGGACAACTTCGACGAGCTTGCCGAAGCAGTCAAATCCGACCCGACAGGGCTTTCCATCTGCATCCTGCCCAAGAGCAACCATTTCCACAACGACAAGATGCTCAGGTTCGCAAAGCCGTCCGCCAGCTGTACCATACTGATGGTGTCCAAGAGGAACAGGGACCAGATGGTCCTGACCGTCGCCTACCCCTCCCGCAACTACGCGCTCAAGGAAGCCGCAGAAAAAAAAGGCTACACGGTCATGGAATACCCGGACGAGCGTGCCTGCCTGGACGCGGTGCTCCAGGAGAAAGCCGACGCGGCGGTCATCAAGGGCTACCAGGTGCAGAGCCTGATGAGCCGCAGGAAATACAACAAGAAGCTATCCGTACAGGTGGACTCCTCGATGAACTACGAGATTAGCTTCGCCGTCCCCGCGTCCTCCAACAAGGCCCTGCTTGCCATCCTGAACAAGGCATCCACCGAATTCTCCGAATACGATCTGGGAAGCTACACGAACAACAACCTGAACATGGGCTTCGCGAACATGACCTTCTCGGACATCCTGATAGAGAACTGGTATGTCATCGCCCTCATCCTGCTGGCATTCCTCGCAAGCGGCGTGATAATCGTCCTGCAGCAGCGCTTCAACAGGAAGCTGGAGATAAGCAACAAGAACAAGGACGTATTCCTCGCGGACATGTCCCACGACTTCCGCACCCCGCTTACGGCAATCAGCGGCTTCGCCTACCTGGGCAAGAGCGAGAGCGACCCCCGCTACTACCCGGAGATAATCACTTCCGCCGCCTACATGCAGGAGCTGGTCAACGACATCCTGAACATCCGCCAGTACTCGGAGGGCAAGTCTCTGGAGCTGCAGCCGGAGCCAGTCATCGCAGACACCCTCTACGACAGCATCCTGTCCGTCATGCACGGGCGGGCAGCGGCAAAGAACATCAAGATAAACTTCGACAGCAAGATATCCTACCCCTATCTTTCCATCGACCCCATGAGGATCAGGCAGGTGTTCGTCAACATCATCGGCAACGCGGTCAAATACAGCCCGGCGGGCAGCTCCGTCGATGTTACGGTAGAAGACTACATGCAGGCGCATACAACGAGGGTTTCCGCAACGATAGCCGACCACGGCGAGGGAATGAGCAAGGAATTCATCAGGCAGCGGATTTTCCACCCGTTCGAGCGGGAGAAGAATGCCTTCTCCGCCAAAGAGGGAGGCAGCGGCCTGGGCCTCGCCATCACCAAAATAATCATGGACAGGATGGGCGGTTCGATAGACGTGGAAAGCGAGCTGGGCAAGGGGTCTACCTTCACGCTGGACTTCCCCGTGGAGACGATCACCAAGGAGCAGTACGAGAAGGACCACACGGAGGAGACCCTGCCCCAGGGCAAGGAGTTCGACTTCTCCGGCGTACGCGTCCTGCTCTGCGAGGACAACGAGGTGAATACCTTCATCGTCTCCAACATCCTCCAGAAACGGGGCTGCGACGTGGACTGCGCCCCGGACGGGAAGGCGGGGCTGGAGAAGTACACGGCCTCCCCTGCCCGCTACTACTCGATTATCCTGATGGACATACGGATGCCCGTCATGGACGGAATAGAGGCTGCCAAGGCAATCCGGACACTTCCCCGGGCAGACGCGCAGCAGGTGCCGATCATCGCGCTGTCGGCGAACGCCTTCGAGGAGGACAAGATGGCCAGCGCGAAGGCCGGCATGAACGCCCACCTGTCCAAGCCCGTCAACGTGGACGCCCTCTTCAGGACGATGGAGCAGCTGCTGATCCTGTCCTGACGAAATACCTTACACTTTATGCGAAAATACGGTATAATCAGATACATGCGTTTCCGCAAGGCGATACAAATCTTTCTGTCCTCCTCCCTGTTCCTG
>CADBRC010000416.1 GCA_902796985.1 uncultured Spirochaetaceae bacterium | reverse complement strand
CCGACCTCAAGGACAGCATGGGGATGAGTGCGCGGGGCTATGCCAACCTCTTTAAGAAGAACGGAATCGACAGGCTGATGGAGAAATATCCTCCCAAGAACTAGCCTTGCTTGAGCTAAGGCTTGAATTCTGCTACACTCAAGCTGATATGGCAGGGAACACTTTCGGAGAAGCTTTTAAGGTAACGACATTCGGGGAAAGCCACGGGGCGGCCTTGGGCTGCGTCATCGACGGCTGCCCGGCAGGGCTGGAGCTTGATGCGGGCTTTTTGCAGGCCGAGATGGACAGGCGCAAGCCCGGGCAGGGCGGGGCTGCGACCACACGGAAGGAGGGCGATGCTGCCGAAGTCCTGAGCGGAATCTTTGACGGCAGGACGACGGGAACGTCCATCGCCATACTGATACGCAACACGAGTCAGCGGTCGGGCGACTATAACAACATCAAGGACAAATTCCGTCCGGGGCATGCCGACTACACCTACCACGAGAAATACGGCATCCGCGATTACCGGGGCGGCGGCAGGGCGAGCGGGCGCGAGACTGCCGCACGTGTTGCAGCCGGGGCTGTCGCCAAGATGTTCCTGTCCAAGTACGGAATCAAAATCACCGCATATACCAGGAAGGCGGCGGGCATTGAGTGCGGCGAAACCGACCTTTCCGTCATAGAGCAGAATCCCCTCCGGGCATGCTCCCTTGAGGCGGCAGCGAAGATGCAGGAAGCGATAGAACAGTTCCGGAAGGAGGGAAACTCGGCGGGCGGCATCGTGGAGTGTCTGGTGACCGGACTTCCAGCGGGACTGGGGGAACCGGTTTTTGACAAGCTGGATGCTCTTCTTGCCCATGCGGTACTCAGCATAGGGGCGGTCAAGGGAATCGAGTTCGGTTTGGGCTTCGATGCCGCCGATTCCACCGGGCGCGAGAACAATGACCCCATCCGCAAGGGGCCGTCCTTCCAGAGCAACAATGCAGGCGGCATCCTTGGGGGCATCTCCAACGGGGACAAGCTTGTCTTCCGTGCGGCGGTCAAGCCGGTTCCTTCTATATATATGAAGCAGGAGACAGTAGACACGGCAGGAGAGGAATGCGACATCCTGATTGAAGGAAGGCACGACGTCTGCCTCTGCCCGAGAATCGTTCCCGTCATAGAGGCAATGACCGCGGTTACGCTGGCAGACTGCCTTATCCGGAACAGGGGTGCGCGGGCATGAGCAAAAAGAATCGCGGTTGCCTGCCCCTCCTCATCGTACTGATTTTTCTTACCCTGCTTGCTGCATGGGGGGCATATCTTTTTAACGAGGCAAAAAAGGTCCTCGAGGTCCAGCCGCTGCCTTCGCTGACGGCGACCCAGCAGAGATATATGGAAGAAAACCTGGATGCACGGTATCCGGAACGCCTTTCCACTGACCTTTCCCCCCTGCCATATCCCTGCGATATGCCTGACCTGGATGTAGCGGCGGGTTCTGCAATCCTCATTGACACGGCGACCGGCAGCATCCTCTACGAAAAGGACGCGGACAAGCCGGTTCCTCCTGCAAGTCTGACCAAGATTGTCGAGATGTACGTGATTTTTCAGGCTGTGCAGAAGGGGGAGGCCAAACTTGATGATGTGGTTGACCTGCCGCCGCAGTCCTGGGCGTCCAGCCTTCCTTCCGACGCGTCGCGGATGGGCCTTGCCGAGGGCGAGCGTGTTACTTTGAGGGAGCTTCTTCTGGGCCTTGCCATCGCGAGCGGCAACGACGCGTCCATAGCATGTGCCTACCACATTGCGGGAAACATGGATGAGTTTGTCCGCAGGATGAATGCCGCAGTGCAGGAGCTGGGGCTTACGCAGACCCGCTTTGTTGAGTCATCGGGCTACAGCGCGGACAATGTGACGACTGCCCGGGAGTTCGCGGTATTCGCGTCTGCCTATATAAAGCGTTTTCCCTTCTCGCTCCGGGAATTCCACTCCCGGGAGTCGCTGAGCTACCCGCTCAGGAGGAACATGAGCGAGGCAGAGCTGGCTTCCGGGCGGAACCTGACGTATACGCAGAAGAATACGAACAAGCTCCTCGGACAGATAAAGGGCTGCGACGGACTCAAGACGGGTTTTATCGAGGAAAGCGGATACAACATCAGCGTGACTGCCGAACAGAACGGGACGAGATTCCTTGCCGTTACCCTGCGCGGTCCCGGAAACGGAACGGCAGAAGGCAACAAGTACCGGGTGGCGGACAACCTTAAGCTCTTCAACTATGCCTTTTCCTCATTCGCGGACTACCGCGGCGACATGAAGGCAGGGGAGGAGCATGCCTGGACGGTCGCCCTTCTCGGCAGCAGGGACACTGCGGTCCGCCTTATCCCCGCGATGGGAGAGACGTTCACCGTGCCGGTTTTGGACCAGGATTCCCCGACTGCGGCGGCATCCTCGGTATATGTGACGGCGGACATCCCCGACGTGATACTGGGCGGCGTACGCTGTGGAGATCAGTACGGAACCATACATTACTGGCTCGGTGACACGGAGCTTCGCACCCTTCCCCTTGTGGCGGACAGGGATGCGGAGGAAGGAAGCCTTTTTGCCCGCATGTCAGGTAAAGTCATCATGTACGCTATGGAAAAAGCGAAGGAATTCAGGAAATGAAACGGTCGGAACGCATTGCGAGGATATTGGGAATAACGCTGCCTGCACTTTTTGCCCTTGCGGGCTGTGCAACGACAAAAACTGAGGATGAAGCCTGGGAGGACAGGCTCGATGATGCTCAGAAAAGGATGGAGGTCATTGAGACCGAGGAGCAGGACTTTGACCTGCCTTATTACCAGACGGAGGAGACGGGCAAAAAGAAAAAGAAAGAGAACAAAAAGCAGCGGAACGGTGACGGCAGTCCTGTCATCGTCAGTGTCCTTCCCGTCATAAGCTTCTCCGGCAGGGGCGTGAAGGTCGAATTCGAGGACATGCTGCTGACGAATTTCTCCCTTTTTGCAGACGCTGAGGCGAGTGCAGGCTGGGGGGCGAAGCTCTCCTCTCGGGGCTCCAAGGCTGAGTTCAGCATGACGCTTCCTGCGGGCCGTTACGAGTGCCTGCTGTCCGAAAAGGCTTCCGATGCCGCCCACGCCACTGTCAGCGTGGCTATCGGGGAGGACAGCTTTGAAACCTATCCCAGCGACCCGCCGCTCGGAGTCTGGGAGCTGACGACCCGCGCGCCGATATACTTCGATGTCGCTGAGGAGAAAAACTTCCTCATCTCTGTCTCATCCGCCAGCTCCGGGATGAGCCTGGACTACATTCAGTTCGTCAAGATGGAGTAGGGCAAAAAAACACAAACTTTTTTCCCAAAAAGTGCAAAAAGTATGTTATAATGACTCCATTGCACCCTGCGGGGCCATATGTTATTATAGAAGGAAACAGAGATGAATAAAGAAGAATTCCGCGCGTTCCTAAAAGCTGTTCCCAAGGCGGAGCTGCACCTGCACATAGAGGCGGTCATAAGCATGAAGACAATCCTTAGCTTCTATATGCGGAGGCATCCGTCCGCGACAGAGGCGGAGGCCAAGGCTGAAATAGACAGGATTTTCACCTATTCCAACTTGGACGGCTTTATTCAGGCCTATCTTGCGGTACAGGATCTCTACGATGCGCCGGATGACTTTGATTATGTGTTCACTGACCTTAAGGAGTACATCGTACGGAACGGCATTTCCTATGCGGAGGTCTTCGCCGCCCCGAGCGCGTTTATCAAGAAGGGCTGGAATTTCTCTGATTTGGTCGCTGTCTACCACCGGAACATCGTTAAAATAGAGGCAGAAACCGGTGTGAAGGTCAGGATGCTCATCGATGTCTCCAGAACCTTCGGCTTTGAAAACGCAGAGAAAAACCTGCAGCTCCTTTTGGCCTGCAGGATTCCCGAAATAATCGGTATAGGGCTCGGCGGCTCCGAACAGAAGGGGCCTGCAAGGCTCTTCGGAGATGTCTTTGAGAAGGCACGGGCCAACGGGCTTGTGGCAGTCGCTCATGCAGGCGAGGATGACGGACCTCAGTCAGTCTGGGACACGCTGGACATCCTTCATGCGGCGAGAATCGGTCACGGCATCTCCTCCTTCGAGGACGAGAAGCTTATGAAAACCCTGGCGGAGCGGAGAATTCCGCTTGAAATCTGTCCGATGAGCAACGTGTTTACCAAAAAGTATGTGCAGAACCTTGCCGAGCATCCAATGCGGCTCTTCTTTGACAAGGGGATAATCGTTACGGTCAACAGCGATGACCCGCTTTTCTTCGGCGTGGAGCTTCTGGACGAATACTGGAACAGCTATTCAGGAATAGGCTTCAATATGGAGGAAATCCGGCTCCTTGTTAAGAATTCCTTCACGTCCTCCTTCCTCCCGGAGGAAGAGAAAAATCGCTTCCTTGCTGCCGTGGACAAGGCCTGGGGACAATAGCAGAAAACAGGAGCTTGCATGAAGATTTATTCGCGCTTCCTCGCACTACTGTGCGCCACGACCTATATCGGCGTCTTCTTCCTTCGGATTTTCCATTACGGCTTCATCTACGGTGCGCCGGGCGAGATTATCATGGGGAGCTTCCCGACGGT
>CADBRC010000415.1 GCA_902796985.1 uncultured Spirochaetaceae bacterium | reverse complement strand
CGGCTGAAGGTGGTGAACTCCACGCCGTCAAAGCGTACCAGTCCGTCGTAGGTTCCAAGGTATATGTAGCCCTTCTTGTCCTGGAGGATCTTGGGAATCGTCATCCCGGGGAGCCCGTCTGCCGTGGTGTAGTTGCGGTGGACGAAGTCGGACAGGAAGCCCGGGTCGGCCTCCGTTGCCCGCGCGGCCAGAGGGTTCCCTGCCAGCATACAGCCGAACAGGAACGATGAGGTCAGTTTTCGTATGAGTCTTTGTGCACCCAAGGCCATGCCATCATTATAGCATGTCTGGCCCTGTTTGTCAGCTGTGCGGCATGGCGTGCAGCGACCCTATTTCTGCTTCAGCTCCACGACCCCGTTCCAGTCATCGGCGGGTGGGGTTAAGATTTTTGACTGGCAGTCCTCCATGTAGTGATGGGCCACCATGTCAGGGGAGTCATCGGGGTACAGGTGGAATACCGTACGCGAACGCTCGTACAGCCCCTTGAAGAGTTCTTCAGCTTCCTTGTAATTCCTGCCGGTGTATAAGTCGAATGCCTTATCCCAAATCTGAAGGTAGGATTGCAATGTCGCCGTGCCGGAACTGCGCAGGGCTATAAGCTCATACAGCTGGATGGGAGTCTTTGCACCTACGACCGTCACCGTGTCCAACTTCCTGACCAGGAACTTGTCTCCCAGCTGCTCGCGCACGGACTGGCTTATGATGATCCAGCTGCCGAAGGTCTTGTTTGCCCCCTCAAGGCGGCTGGCAAGGTTTACGTCGGAGCCGATCATCGTGTAGTTCATGTGGCTGAGTGTCCCGACGTTGCCGACGGTGAACCGGCCGCAGTTTATCCCGATGCGGGTACAGATTTTCCCTCCGGGGACGCAGCGGGCAAACCAATTTTCTTCGGTTGCAAGGTTCGTGTTGAGGATTGATTCCGCCCGCTTCATCGCCAGCGCGGCCCGGCATGCCCGTTCGGCATGGTTTTCCTGATAGATTGGAGCGCCGAAGAAAGAGATTATCGCATCACCCTCATACTTGTCTATGGTACCGTTCTCTGCGATGATGCAGTCAGAGAGGCTCGTCAGGTAACGGTTCAAGAAGTTGATGAGAATCTTTGAGTCGCCTATGTTTTCCGAAATCGTCGTGAAATTCTGTATGTCGGTGAACATCGCCGTGCGCACTTTGGAACTGTCCCCGCCAAGCTCCAGGGCCTTGGGATCCTTGAGGATCTCATTCACCACATCGGAGGAGACATAGCGGCCAAAGGTGTTGCGGATGAAGGACTTTTCTATGCTCGTCAATATGAACGAGAAGAGCAGGCTTGCAATGAAGTCAGTGTAGAGTGCCGTCACGGGAACGGCGAGCGGCATGATTGTTTTTTTCACCCATAGCAGAATGACCATGGCAACGGCAAAGAGCAGCACGAATAGAATGAACCATACCGTCTGCTTGATTGCGCCTTCCTTCCTGCCGGCTATGAGGCTGTATGCAAGGCAGAGGACGGTAGCCAGGGCTATGCTTGTCCAGATGGACAGCGGTGTCCTGAAGTCGTTGTTCAGAATCTGGTTTGCAAGGACGTAGTGGATGCCGACATTCGGATAGCGTTCCTCGGAGAGGGTGATTCCATAGTCGGTTGTGCTGGTAGCCGTCGTCCCTGCGATGCAGAAGGTTCCTTCGACCAGGGGGCGCATTTTGTTCTCTGCTTCCTGCAAGGCCCTGAAGGACTCCCTGCACCGGAACAGGGGTGTTCCGTCGAGTCCGATAGCTGAAGCGTTCAGGAATTTCCGGCAGCTTTCAAAAAAGTCAGCCCGAAGGGAGCTGTACAGCTCGTCCGTGATGTCTTCGTCGCGCTCTCCCTTGGCAAGGCTTTCCCTTACGTAGTCGAACATCTCCCATACGGCAAGCGGGTTTTCGTCGTCAGATATGATGATTCCGGTGGAATCAATGAGCGCACGGAGATCATAAAGGAATATGTCTTCCAGGTATTTTATCCTGATTATGTTCCAGATCGGGATTGACCTGTAGTCCTCGAACTTCTGTCTGGGAAAGCAGAGGGGGATGCTGCCGTCGGACCGCCTTGGAATGTACAGGTCATGGTCTTTTATCGTTATCTGCCTGTCGGAGACTACGACTTCCGGATTCCCCAGTTTTTGAAGCAGGGGCGTGAAGACAAGCTGCCCGTAGTAACTGCCGCCGCTTCTGGACAGCAGCTGGATGCTGCGGGCGTGTCCGTCTGAGTCGGGGGCTGCATTCAGGAAGCCCAGTGAACGAGCTGCCTCCATGAGTCCGTCAACTGGCGGCCACACGGCGGGAAAAACTGGCGTCGCTGAATCATTGTCGGCAGTCACGTTGATAGCTGCCTTCTCCTGCACGGCAGAGGCCTGGGCTGGCAAATCCCCGTCGAGCATATTTATACCCACACCCGACAGGCTGAACAGGCGGAGCGCGTCCGCAAGGGCCTCGTCAGCATAAATCGGGCATTGTGCGTCCTCGTCATAGTACACGGGGCTGGGGTCTACGAAATTCAAATCCAGTACGGCCGCCTCAGCCCCCAGATTCTTGAGCACGTACAGTGCGTCCGCATACACGCTGCGCTTCCAGGGAAATGACCCCACGTTTTCGATGGACTCGTCGTCTATGTTGAGCAGGAGTATGTCGTCCCGCAGCGCCTGCGGGCGGTCGAAGCGCATCAAAAGGTCGGACAGTTTCAGCTCAAGGGGAGTCAGCAGGAATGCGAGGCCGACCAGCAGCGAGAACAGCGGTATCAGCAGCAGTCTGACCAGGGACGGGTGCTTGTCTATCAGGCCTGCCATTTTCAGTCTACCCAATCGTCTTCATCGTTTATGTCGTCGGCGCGGCTTGCAGCGGTCTGCACGGCACGGCGGTCGCCTTTTGCCTCTCCTGACACATCGCGTTTGGGAGCGGAGGTCTGGGAACCGGCAGGGGAACTCTTCCCCGTCAGTTTTCCGACCGTACCGCGCTTCATCTGCCCGATGGTAATCTGCTCCGAACCGTCGGCGATGACCAGTTTGGAATTCAGTCCGACGTTGATCTGGGTGGAATCTGAGACGAAGCCACCCTGTTCAAGGCTTGCCCAATCCCCGCCGTCCTTCATGTATGTCACCTTCCCGGTGACGGACTGCACGGTGTAGTCCTTTGCGGCAGCGGCAGAACTGACGGCTGCGCCGGTAATGCCCGCCAGTACAAGTATCTTCCACATACATTTAGCTCCATTCATTAAAGGTCTCCTTAATTAGCCTTGCATATATGTAAAATAAACAGATATATCCATAAAATGTTAGCAAAACACTGTCAGAACGTCAACCCGAAGATCAGCTGCTGAAGATCAGCTGCCAGACGCTATTCGTACCAGATTTCTTCAACTGCGGAACTTGCCCGCGCGCTGCCGTCCTGTGCGCCTGAGTCGGCGACCTGG
>CADBRC010000414.1 GCA_902796985.1 uncultured Spirochaetaceae bacterium | reverse complement strand
TCCGTCCAGCGCGACTACATGGCCGGTGAAGTCAGCAAGGACATCACCCGCCGCTTCCTTCTGGATGCCGACATAGCTGAGGCGCATGCGGCGGGAATCATCCACTTCCACGATGCGGACTACTTTGCCCAGCACATGCACAACTGCGATCTGGTCAATCTGGAGGACATGCTGCAGAACGGTACGGTCATCAGCGGTACCAAGATAGACCGCCCCCACTCATTCTCCACCGCATGCAACATAGCAACGCAGATTATCGCACAGGTGGCCTCTTGTCAGTACGGCGGCCAGTCCATCTCCCTCGCCCACCTCGCCCCCTTCGTTGAGGTCAGCCGCGAGAAATTCAAGAAGGAAATCCGCGAGATGGCGGAGGCAACCCACCTGGACTTGGACGACGCGCAGTTCAACTACATGGTCAACCAGAGGCTCAAGGACGAGATAAAACGCGGCGTACAGACCATCCAGTACCAGGTCATCACCCTCATGACGACGAACGGACAGGCCCCCTTCGTCACGGTTTTCATGTACCTGGGAGAGGCACGGAACGAACAGGAAAAGTCCGACCTCGCGCTCGTCATAGAGGAAGTCCTCCGCCAGAGGTATCAGGGGGTCAAGAATGAGGCGGGTGCGTGGATTACGCCGGCCTTCCCCAAACTCATCTACGTGCTGGAAGAGGACAACGTCATACCCGGCAGCAAGTACTATTCGCTCACCGAGCTGGCCGCCCGCTGCACGACCAGGCGCATGGTTCCCGACTACATCAGCGAAAAGAAGATGCTGGAACTGAAAGTGGACGGCAACGGCGAAGGCAACTGCTACCCCTGCATGGGCTGCCGCTCCTTCCTCACGCCCGACAAGACCGGCAACGGCTACGACAACGTCGCGGGCGCACTCAACTGGAGGTCCGGCAAATCCAAATATTACGGAAGGTTCAACCAGGGCGTTGTCACAATCAACCTCGTTGATGTCGCCTGTTCCTCGCAGAAAGACGAAAAAAAGTTCTGGGAGCTGATGAACGAACGGCTGGAGCTGTGCCACCGGGCATTGCAGACCCGCCACAAGCGGCTGATGGGCACCAAGAGCGATGCAGCCCCGATTCTCTGGCAGAACGGCGCGCTTGCCCGATTGAAGAAGGGCGAGACGATCGACAAGCTGCTCTACGGCGGTTACTCCACAATCTCACTGGGCTACGCGGGCCTGTACGAGTGCACCAAGTACATGACCGGCCACTCGCACACCGAACCGGAGGGGAAGCCCTTTGCGCTTAAGGTGATGCACGCGCTCAACGATGCCTGCAAGAAGTGGAAAGAGGCAGAGAACATGGACTACTCCCTCTACGGCACCCCGCTTGAAAGCACGACCTACAAGTTCGCCAAGTGCCTCAAGAAGCGCTTCGGAATCATCCCCGGCGTGACCGACAAGAACTACATCACGAACTCCTACCACGTGCACGTCACGGAGAAGATAGACGCGTTCACCAAGCTCAAGTTCGAGAGCGAGTTCCAGAACCTGTCCCCGGGAGGCGCAGTCAGCTACGTGGAGGTGCCCAACATGGAGGGCAACATCCCCGCCGTGATGACCCTGCTCAAGTACATCTACGACAACATCATGTACGCCGAGCTGAACACCAAGAGCGACTTCTGCCAGAAGTGCGGCTACACGGGAGAAATAAACATCGTCAATGAGGACGACAAGCTCATGTGGGAGTGCCCCAACTGCGGCAACCGCGACCAGTCCACGATGAACGTCGCCCGCCGCACCTGCGGCTACATCGGCACGCAGTACTGGAACCAGGGCCGCACCCAGGAGATAAAGGAGCGGGTGCTCCATCTTTAGTGGACCTCTGTCCCGGCCGCCTTCCCCCACCCTACAGCTTCAGCCCGCTGGGGAAAGGGGTCGTCCGCATGAGGTTCCACATCTTGTCGATGTAGGCCAGCGTATAGTAGTTCTCGTAATAGTGGTAGTAGAACGCGCCCTTGAGCGTCATCTCGTATACCCCCTCCTTTTCCGTGACAAATCCAAACAGCTTCGCGAGGGCCGCCTCAAGGCCGTAGACCTTTTTGAACGGAATGCCGAAAAAGCGTTCGAACTGCGCCGGATCGACGCGCGTGCTGTACGCCGTCCAGAAAAGATAGTAGAGCATCCGCTGCCGCTCCGTAAAGCGGATGGTGAGCGCGGTCGGAAGATGGCCGCCCTTTACCCGCGCCATGTATTCGTCCACGGAAAAAGTGTTTATCTTGAAGCTGTCCCGCAGCAGCGTCGTGGCCGAACAGCCGAAGCCCAGGAAGTTATCGCGGGTCATCGAGGAATAGCGGGCCTCCGGGACTTTGGAGAAGGTCCAGATGGAATTGCGCGAGAAGCCCCTGTCATAACAGTATCCGGTGATCTCGTCGAGCAACTTCCGCTTCTCGCCCTTAGCCATCACGGGAATGCCGCTCTTGGCGAAGGTGAACGAGATGAAGGGATACATCGCTATGTGGTTGGCCCCGCACTCAAAGGCCATGTCAACGTCGCCCTTTAAATCAGAGAAGGTCTGTCCCGGCAGGGCAAAGATGAAGTCAAACGAAACGGTCTCGAAGGGAACCTGCCCGAGGGCAGACTTGAGCGACGCCGGATCCACCCGACTGCGTCCCAGTACTGCCTGGAACTTTTCGTCAAATGACTGTATTCCAATGCTGAGCTTCGTAACCCCCGCGGCCTTGAGCGACGAAAGGACCTGCGGGGTCACGTTGTCGGGGTGCAGCTCCACGCCGATTCCCTCCGTGATGTCGAAGTGTTTCCGCAGTTCCCCGATGATCTCTCCAAGGCGGTCAGCGGCAAGGGCCGGGGTACCGCCGCCGAAATACAGGCTCGTCACCTCCTTTTTCTGCGTCTGATTCCGCGTGACCAGGCGTATCTCTTCGAGCAGGCTGTCGATGTAGCCGTCGCATTTCCCGCGGGAATACAGCTCCTTGCAGTAGGGGCAGAAAGAGCAGATGCTCCTGCAGAAAGGTATGTGGACATACAGGCCCAGGTTCTGCAGGCTTTCGTAGTCCAGACGCTCGTCATAGTCATTCGTAAAGGTGAATGGCCTGAAGCTCCGCGTCAGGTAATCTCGTGTAAGGGTCGTTATAAGGCTCATTGTCAGCTCGTATTATAAGACGAAATCATACCGGCTTGCAAGGCGGGCCGCCTCCGCCTGCAGCACTGCCCGCACGCGACCGCAGACCGCCCTCCCCCGCCCTCGCCCGACACGCCCTCCGCCCCCTTTCATTTTCCCGGGAAAGGGGCTATAATCGCTTTATGCGCAAGTTCCATGTCGTTTCCCCATACGAACCTTCCGGAGACCAGCCGGAGGCGATACAGGCCCTCGCGGACGGCGTGCTCCGCGGCGACCGCTACCAGACCCTCAAGGGGGTGACCGGCAGCGGCAAGACCTTCACGATGGCAAAGATAATCGAAGCGGTGCAGAAGCCCACCCTCGTGATAAGCCACAACAAGACCCTGTCCGCCCAGCTCTACCGGGAGTTCAAGACCTTCTTCCCGGACAACGCGGTGGAATACTTCGTCTCCTACTACTACTACTACCAGCCGGAGGCTTACGTCCCCGCCCGCGACCTCTACATAGAGAAGGACGCTTCGATAAACGAGGAGATAGACAAGCTCCGCCTTGCAGCGACATACGCCCTGATGGAACGCCGCGATGTCGTCATCGTTGCGACGGTCTCCTGCATATACGGTCTGGGTATGCCTGAGCTGTACAAGGAGATGCGGATCCACATCGAGAAGGGGCAGGAGCTGAACCCGCAGACCTTCGCGAGGCAGCTGATCTCGCTCCAGTATCAGCGGAACGACATGATTCTGGAGCGGGGCAAGTTCCGAATCAAGGGCGATACCATAGACGTGTTTCCCTCGTACATGGAAACCGACCAGGCTTACCGCATCAGGCTGGACTTCGACGAGGTGGAGCAGATATGCCGCTTCGACGTGATTTCCGGCCAGACCGTCGAGGAGCTGGACGAACTGCAGCTGTATCCGGCCAAGCACTTCGTCGTCCCCAAGGACATGCTCTTCGCCGCGACCGACCGCATACTGGCAGAGATGAACGCCCGCGTCGAAGAGCTGCAGGGACAGGGCAAGCTGCTGGAAGCGGAGCGGATAAAAACCCGTACGACGTATGACGTGGAGATGATGCGCGAGATGGGCTACTGCTCGGGCATTGAGAACTATTCCGCCCCCATTGCGGGCAGGAAGAGCGGGGACCCGCCCGCCACGCTGCTGCACTACTTCCCGGACGACTTCCTCTGCCTGATTGACGAAGCCCACGTAACCGTTCCCCAGGTCGGGGCGATGTACGAGGGCGACAGGCGGCGCAAGCAGAACCTGATTGACTTCGGCTTCCGCCTGCCGTCCGCGCTGGACAACCGGCCGCTCAAGGTGGACGAGTTCAACAGGAAGATGAACCAGGTCATCTTCGTCACCGCGACTCCCCGGCCCGAGGAGGTCAAGCAGTCCACCCAGGTCGTCGAACAGCTGATACGCCCGACCGGTCTCTTGGACCCGATCATCGAAGTCCGCCCGAGCGAGGGGCAGATGCAGGACATCTACAGGGAAGTGCAGGAGCGCATCGCAAAGAAGGAGCGGTCACTGATACTGACGCTGACCAAGAAGATGGCCGAGGACCTGACCGACTACCTTTCCGGCCTGAACATGAAGGTCAAATACATCCACAGCGAGATAGACACCTTCGAGCGGGTGGAGATTCTCAAGGCCCTGCGGGCCGGCGAGATAGACGTGCTGATTGGAATCAACCTCCTCCGCGAGGGAATAGACCTGCCGGAGGTATCGTTCATCGCGATACTGGACGCAGACAAGATCGGCTTCCTCCGCAGCACCACCTCCCTCATCCAGATCATCGGCCGTGCCGCTCGCAATTCGGAAGGCAGGGTCGTCATGTACGCCGACCGCATGAGCGACGCAATGAAGGAGGCGATTGACGAGACCAGGCGGCGGCGCGAAATACAGGAAGCCTACAACAAGGAGCACGGCATCACGCCCAAGACGATAAAAAAAGCCGTCGAGGACATCCTGGAGCATGAGAAGGAGGATGCGGAGGCGACCGCGGCGGTCCAGCTTTCCGCCCTCAAAAAGTCCACAAACCTCCTTGTCCCCGCCCAGCGCCGCAAGTTCATCGAAGCCCTCAGGAAGGAGATGGTGGAAGCCGCCGACCGCATGGACTACGAGCAGGCTGCCGTCTACCGCGACCAGATTCAGGAGATAGAAAAGACCTACGGGAAGTAATGGACCTGTTCGGAAACTGCACTGGCAGGGAAGCTGCCGGTGTTACCCAAGCCGGATTCCGAACAGGAGCGGAGAGTAAGTGCAAGTCAGCCTGTCAGGCGTTCTTGCCGCAGCAGTTCTTGTATTTCTTGCCGGAACCGCAGGGGCAGGGTTCGTTGCGGCCTATCTTGCGGCCCTCGCGGACGACGGTCGTCGGGCGGACGACACCCTCGCTGTAGAGCCACTCGCCGTCAATCTTGCGGAAGCCGCTTATCTCGTGGTGCACGTCGCGGATGCCCTTCTGCGTGTAGATGCACTCGAACTCGACGATTCCCTCGGTGTCATCCGGGCCGCCCTTCTCCGTGTGGAGAATCTTAAGCCCGTGCCAGGTGGAGTTGCGGCTCCAGTCCTCGGTCGCCTTGCGGTCGATTTCGGCGATTTTTTCGCCCTTCTCGCAGCTGTTGATGATGAAGTCAATCTCCTGCTTGACGTAGGCGGTGTACCGCGCCCGCATCAGCGCCTCAGGAGTCTGGGCCTTCGCCGTTCCCTTTATGATCGGCTCACAACATTCCGAATATTTTTTCCCGCTCCCACAGGGGCAGAAATCTGTTTTCTCTTCACTCATAGGGCAAGATTATAGCATTTTTCGGGGGGCTTGTGCAACATGGCGCATGGCGATTCCGCGGTGGTCCCGAGCACCCGCCGCGCAAGCAGGTGCGTAGCGCGGTGCCGCCCAGCACCGGATGTGGTGTCGCCCGACACCGAACACAGTGCCGCCCAGCACCGAAC
>CADBRC010000413.1 GCA_902796985.1 uncultured Spirochaetaceae bacterium | reverse complement strand
GAGAGAATCATATCGATGTACAGCCTGGAAGAAGTGCGCCAGCTCTTCGCCTCATATTGGACCGACGATGCGGGAACCGTGGAAGCCATCAAGAAATGCCACGGCAACACCGGATACATCATCGACCCCCACGGAGCAATCGGCTGGAAGGCCTGGAATGACATGCGCAGCGGCGACATGGAGAAGCTCATCGGCGGCTTCAAGGGCGACATAAACAAGCCCGGCCTGACCCCCAGCGTTCCCTCGTGGGCAGACGATGTCGTACAGGGCAAGGCCGTCGGTATCGTACTTGAGACCGCCCACCCGACCAAGTTCGGCGAAACCGTACAGAATGCGGTGGGCCGCACGCCCAGCATGCCTGAGAGCCTGGAACGGGTCCTGCGGCTGAAGGACAACTCCATTCCCATGAACAAGGACTACGAGTCCTTCAAGGACTGGCTCGTCTCCAATCTCTAACCCTGTATCAAGAACGGGAGGCCCTATGGCTGAGAACACTGAGAAATACGTCCGCCCTACTTGGGACGAGTACTTTATGGAAGTCTGCCGCACGATTGCAAAGCGGGCGACCTGTGACCGGGGCAGAAGCGGCTGCGTCATAGCGAAAGACAATCAGATTCTCGTCACGGGCTACGTCGGAAGCCCTGCCGGCCTCCCCCACTGCGATGATGCCGGACATCTGATGCGGAAGATGATTCATTCAGACGGATCGATAACCCAGCACTGCGTCCGCACGGTCCACGCCGAACAGAACGCAATCTGTCAGGCAGCCAAGCGCGGCATACCGATAGACGGCGGAACGGTCTACTGCAGGATGACCCCCTGCCGCACCTGCGCCATGCTCATCATAAACTGCGGAATAAAGCGCGTCGTCTGCGAAAAGCACTACCACGACGAGGGGGATTCCCTGTCGATGTTTAAAGATGCCGGGATAAAGATAGAACATCTGGAAGATTCCGTGCAGACCTACGAAAATATGTAGAAAATCACGCGGGCACAAAAAAGGCGGCTTTAAAGCCGCCTTTTTTCGTTCGTTCGGATCTTGTTTCCTACGCGGCTTTCGCAGCCTCAAAAATGATGTCAGCTATGAATATCGCAGCAAGAATCCAGGTGACGACAGGGATATCCTTTGCCTTCTTTCCCGCGACCTTGCAGAGGACGTAAGCAATGACACCCCATGCAATTCCCTTGGAAATCGAATAGGAGAACGGCATGACCATAATCGTGATGAAGGCGGGAATACCCTCGGTCGGATCGGAGAACTTAATCGTCGTGACAGACCGCATCATCAGGTAACCGACAAAAATCAACGCAGGAGCCGTCGCCGCAGACGGAACAAGAGCGAAGAGCGGGCTCAGGAAGAGTGAGAGCAGGAACAGGAGTGCGGTAACGACGGAGGTAAGGCCGGTACGTCCGCCCGCCGCCACACCGGACGTGGACTCAACAAAGCTCGTTACCGTCGAAGTTCCAAGGCAGGCTCCCGCGACCGTTCCGACGGCATCGGAAAGGAGGGCCTGCTTGGCGCTGACGATGTTACCGTCCTTGTCCTTCAGTTCTGCCTGCTCCGCAACGCCCATCAGGGTTCCGATCGTGTCGAACATGTCGGTAAAAAGGAAGGTAAAGAAAACGACGAAGAACTTGAGTGTCAGGACGTTCTGCCACTCGAACTTGAAGAGGAGCGGAGCTTCCGGGATTGAGAAAGGCTTCCATCCTTCGGGAACCGAAGTCACGCCGAAGGGGATGCCGATTATCGTCGTAATAATGATTCCCAGAAGGATTGCCCCGGGAACCTTAAGGACAAAGAGGGCTATCGTAATCACGAGGCCTATCACCGCAACGATGGCGGTCGCATGCCCCATCGTGAAGTTCTCGAATCCAATCAGCGTGCCGGTGTCCGTACCGACAATCCCCGCGTTGGCAAGGCCAATCAGCGTAATGAAGAGACCGATTCCGACGGCAACTGCCTTGCGGAGGCCTGAAGGAATGGACTTGATGATGGCCTCGCGGATGCCGACGAGAGAAAGCACGATGAACAGGATACCCTCAAGCAGGACAGCGGTAAGGGCGAACTGCCAGCTGCAGCCCATGCCCAGGACGACCGTGTAGGTGAAGAAGGCGTTCAGGCCCAGACCGGGCGCGAGGGCAACCGGCAGATTGGCGCACAGAGCCATGACGAGCGTTGCGATGGCAGACGAAATTGCCGTCGCCGTGAACACCCCGCCCCAGGGCATACCGGAACCCGACAAGATGCCCGGATTGACGGCAAGGATGTAGGACATGGCCAGAAAAGTGGTCAGTCCTGCCACAACTTCGCGGCTGACCGTACTGCCGCGCTCTTTCAGCTTAAAGAACTTTTCCATAAAACGAAAGTAATCCTCCTCTAGGAATTTCTGACACCAGTGTATCACAAAGGGGATTTTATATCAATTTGCAGAAGAAGATGTCTTGAAAGCAGTACTGGCAGATATCTGCATAAAAAATCAAATTTTCTGCCTGAAGCTCTTGACAAAAATTGCGAATCGATTTATTATCATATCATCAGTTTTGCGGTAGTCGTATAACGGCTCATTACCCCAGCCTTCCAAGCTGGAGACGAGGGTTCGACTCCCTTCTACCGCTCTCAAGACCCCTTTCAAGGGGTCTTTTTTTATGCCCGG
>CADBRC010000412.1 GCA_902796985.1 uncultured Spirochaetaceae bacterium | reverse complement strand
TGCGATGGTCGGCGGCGTGATACTCGGTGTGGCGGAGACGATGGCGAAGGCCTACATCTCGTCCCAGTACGCCGATGCCATCTCTTACTGCATCCTCATTGCCATCCTGCTCGTCAAGCCGACCGGGCTCCTCGGCAAGAAACAGGTCGTCAAGGTTTAGGGAGGGGATATGAAAGACAAGAACGTTCGGAATTTTATCCTTCTGGGAGCTATAGCCCTTGCATGCCTTCTGATTCCTGCCGTCCTCATAGAGCTCAGGGTCATAGATGCATATTCTGCCCAGATACTGACCTTGGGCGGGCTGAACGCGATAATGGCGATTTCGGTCAACGTCATCTCCGGCATAACCGGCCAGCTCTCGCTCGGTCAGGCAGGCTTCGAGGCTATCGGGGCCTATACCGTCATAGCCCTGACCGAAAGCGTGGGCATTCCCCTGCCGCTGAGCATCCTGCTGGCGGCCCTGGTCGCCGCGTTCGCGGGCTTCCTGATTGGCTTTCCGACCCTGAAGCTGGAGGGAGATTACCTTGCCATCGTCACGCTCGCTTTTGGCGAGATAATCCGTGTTTTCCTGGTGAACCTGAAAGACCTGACCGGCGGGCCCAACGGCAAGCAGTTCAGCACGATTCTGACGACCTCGCTCGATCATGGCGCGATGATTTCATACCTTGCCATCATCGGGACGCTTATCCTTATCATCATCCTCCTGCACAACTTCATACGCTCCACGTATGGCAGGGCAATCCTCGCCGTCCGCGAGGACGAGATTGCAGCTCGGAGCAACGGCATCTCGGTCTTCCGCTACAAGATGATAGGCTTCGTCATCGCATCCTTCATCGCGGGCGTGGCGGGAGGCTTGTACGCGCCCTTCCTGGGCTTCATCCAGCCCAAGCAGTTTGACTTCAACGCGTCTATAAACGATTTGATTTACGTCGTCTTCGGCGGCATGGGAAGCGTCACCGGCTCGGTCATTGCGGCCTTCTCGCTGACGATTCTGCAGGAGGCCCTGCGCATCCTCAAGGACTACCGTCTCCTGATTTACCCTGTCCTGCTGATTCTGATGATGCTGTTCAGGCCGCAGGGACTGCTCGGCACCAAAGAGCTCAGCTTTACGTCGATGTATGAGAAAGCCCCCGCGTTCTGCAAAAACCTGCTCGCGCGGTTCAGGAAGGAGGCCTAGCATGGCAGAAAGAGAACTGCTCCTGAGGGCAAAGGACATATCGATTCAGTTCGGCGGATTGCGGGCCGTCTCTTCGTTCAATCTGGATCTGTACGCGGGGGAGCTGGTCGGGCTGATCGGCCCGAACGGGGCGGGCAAGACGACCGTGTTCAATATGCTCTCCGGCGTGTACAAGCCTACAGAGGGGACGATTACCTTCGTGGACAGGGACGGCAGGCTTTTGGTAACGAGCGGCAAGAATCCCGCCCAGCTGAACCGCATCGGCATAGCACGGACATTCCAGAACATCAGGCTCTTCGGTTCCATGACGGTCGAGGAGAACGTAAAGGTCGCCCTGCATCAGAAGCGGACTGCCGGTCCGCTTGACGTGGAATTCCGCAGCCCCCGCTTCCGCCGCGACGAGAAGCTCATGCAGGAGAAGGCGGCCCAGCTGCTTTCCCTTTTCCGCATTGACGGCCTCAAGGGGGAGCTTGCCCGGAACCTTCCCTACGGCGAGCAGCGCAAGCTGGAAATCTGCCGTGCGCTCGCGAGCGAACCCAAGCTGCTTCTGCTGGACGAGCCTGCCGCCGGAATGAACGGGCAGGAGACGGGCGAGCTGATGGATTTGATTTCGTTCATCCGCAAAGAATTCAACCTGACAATCCTCCTCATCGAGCACGACATGAAGCTTGTCATGGGAATCTGCGAGCGGCTGATGGTGCTGAACTATGGCCGCGTCATTGCGAGCGGTCTGCCTGAGGAAATCCAGAACAACGAGGATGTCGTCAAGGCCTATCTCGGTTCAGGATTCGGCAAGGACAAGGAGGGCGCGTCATGAGCATGCTGGAAGTAAAAGGCCTTGAAGTTTCCTACGGCGCGATAAAGGCCCTGAAGGGCATATCGTTTTCGGTAGAGCAGGGCGAGATAATCAGCCTGATCGGGTCGAACGGGGCAGGCAAGACGACGACCCTGCACAGCCTGAGCGGCATCATCAGGAAAGCCGCAGGTTCCGTCATGTTTGGCGGGCAGGACATTTCCGCCATGTCTGCGGACAAGATAGTGGGACTGGGACTGGTTCAGGTTCCTGAAGGAAGGCGGGTGTTCGCCAACATGAGCGTCCGCGAGAATCTGGAGCTGGGCGCGTTCCTGCGCCGGGACAAAGCCGGAATAAAGCAGGATATGGATAAGGTCTTCGAGCTGTTTCCCCGGCTCAAGGAGCGGTCACGGCAGGAGGCGGCGACCCTTTCCGGCGGCGAGCAGCAGATGCTCGCGATGGGGCGGAGCCTTATGGCGGGACCTTCGCTTCTGCTTCTGGATGAACCGAGTATGGGACTGGCTCCGATCCTTGTGGATGAGATTTTCAGGATTATTCAGGAAATCAACAAGGAGGGCACGACCGTCCTCCTCGTTGAGCAGAACGCATACAAGGCCCTTTCCATCGCAAGCCGGGCCTACATCCTTGAGACCGGCAGCATTACGAAGGAAGGGCCGGCCCGGGATTTGATTTCGGACGAGGCCGTGAAGTCCGCCTATCTGGGCGGCTGAGAACAGAGCAGAATTCAGGAGGAATAGCTATGCTGGTAAAAGACGTTATGACAAGGAACCCCATCACGATAACGGGGGACAGGACCCTGCCCGAGGCACGGGACCTGATGATGAAGAACGATATAACGAAGCTCCCCGTGCTGGACAAGGCAGGCCAGCTCATCGGAATCATCACGGGCAACGACATCAAGAATTCCGGACCGAGTGATGCGACCACGCTGGACATGTTCGAGCTGAGCTATCTTTTGAACAAGATGACGGTCAGCAAGGTCATGGTGTCTCCGGTCGTCACGGTCAGCGAGAACGAGACCGTGGAAGAGGCCGCCCGCCTGATGCTGGACTACGACATCGGCTCGCTCGTCGTCAAGCGGGATGAACTGGTCGTCGGGATTGTCACTGAAAGCGACCTGTTCAAGGCCTTTATCAGCATGTTCGGCACCAGGCATGCAGGTGTCCGAGCGACCTTCGTGATGGGCGACAAGCCCGGAGCCCTGAGCGTCCTTTCCAAATCCCTCGCCGACAAGAACGGAAACATCGTCTCCCTCGTCACTGCCGACGTGGAGGAGGCGGGAAAGCGCAAGGTGACGCTCCGTGCTTCCGGGATAGAGCTGGATGATATGAAAGGCATTGTTTCGGATGCCGGAGCAACGCTGGAAGACATCCGCCGGGTATAGGCGGAGTGCCGGTACGCTGAGCGGCCGGCATTTTTTTTGAGTTCTTTTTGAGCTTGCCAGCAGGATATGGATATGCTATAATATTCCTATTACTTTTATAGGAGTTATCGTATGAACGAAGTATATGATTTCATCAAATCCTGCGGGACTTATTTTCTTGCGACGGATGATAATGGCCAGCCCCGCGTCAGGCCCTTTGGCACGATCAACATCTTTGACGGCAAGCTGTACATCCAGACGGGCAAATCCAAGAATGTCTCCAGGCAGATTCAGAAGAATCCGCGTGTGGAGCTGTGCTGCATGAAGGGGGCCGACTGGCTCCGTGTGGAGGGCGAGCTTGCCCGCGATGACAGGCGTGAGGCAAAGGCTGACATGCTCGAGCACTATCCCGATTTGAAGAAGATGTATTCTGCCGACGATGACAATACCGAGGTCCTGTTCTTTAAGAATGCGACTGCGACTTTCTACAGCTTTACGGCTGCCCCGCGGACGGTGAAGTTCTAGGAACAGATGCCGGGCAACTGCCATCTCTACGAGAAATGCGGATTCAAACGGGTAGGGGAGGAGACTCCCGTGAACGACAGGATGACTTTGATAGGTTATGAGCTTCATAGAACGCGAAGGGAGATGACATGCGTGCAGGTATAATCGGTTATGGCAGTATGGGAAAGATGCTGCTCTGGAAGTTTGCAGAGTCCGGGGCTGTCAGCAGGAATGATTTGTTTGTGGCGAACAGGACACAGGAAAAGCTCGGCGAGGCAAAAGATATTGCTACGGTATGCGGGAGCAACGGTGAGCTTGCCCGGAATTCCGACATCGTGTTTGTCTGCGTGAGACCGGGAGACCTCAAGGGGGTTATCGAAGAAATAGGCGCTGATTTGCGTAGCGATGCACTTTTGGTCTCGTTGAACGGAAGCATATCGTTTAATGCGATAGGATCGCTTGTGCGGCACAAGACTGCGAAAGTGATTTCCAGCGTTACGGCGGAGGTCAACAAGTCACAGACCCTTGTCTGCTACAATGATATGGTGACCGACACGGACAAGGTGAATCTCAAGAAACTGCTTTGCGTCATGGGGAATGTCATAGAGCTGCCGGAAAACGAGATGGGCATGGGATCAGAACTGGTCAGCTGCATGCCGGGCTTCATCGCATCCCTGTTCGATGTGGTTATCCAGTCTGCAAAGAAGCACACGGGCATCCCGTATGAGCAGGCAGTCAACATGCTTTTGAACACCGTGTGTGCGACGGGTGAGCTTATGCTGAAAAATACCATGACCTTCAGCGATGTCGTCACGAGGGTTGCGACAAAGGGCGGCATTACCGAAGAAGGAACAAAAGTCGTGTACGATATGTTTCCTGCCGTCGCGGACAAGCTGTTCGAGAAAACATTGGAAAAAAGAAGTCTTGTTGCGGAGAAAGCGAACGAGAGTTTTTGCGGGAACAAAAAATGAACTGGCATACTGCAGAACTCCCTGAGCTTGAGCTGCTGCAAAAGTGTGCCGTCAGCAACAGGCTGCTTGCCAACAATTACAGCGCGGTCAACTGCCTTTTATATCAGGAAAAGTACCGTTTTCAGATTGCCGTTCAGGACGGCTGGATTTTTGGACGGTATGAAGAAAGGGATTCCTTAAGCTTCAGTTTTCCGCACCACATCGACGGTGATATGTCAGGGCTGGGGACTGTCCTCGCACTCCTTGCCGAGGAGGCAAAAGCATCTGCTTCCGGCCTGAGCTTCCGTAACATAACGCTGGAGGAAAAAGAAATCCTTCTTTCTCACTTTCCGGCTGCTATGGCGGAGAAAGATGAAGGCCTTGGGGACTATATCTATCTCACGGAAAAACTCTCCACGTTGCCCGGCAAGAAATACAGCAAGAAGCGCAACCACGTCAGCCAGTTCAGGAAGAAGCACGCTGATTTTGTTTTTCAGAAGCTGACCGGGGACAATCTGAACTGTGCCCTTCAGGTTGCGGAAGCCTGGCTTGCGGAAAGCCGTGCGGCAGGATTGGATGATGTGTCTGCTTCTGTCCTGGAGATGGAAAAATCCATAATTCATGCCGCCATAAAAGACTTCGGGCTGTTTTCTGAAATCGCGGGAATGACGGGCGGGCTTCTTTTCGTACAGGACGAGCCGGTCGCTTTTTGCATCGCGAGCCTGCTGAGCCCGTCCGTGACTGACGTGCACTTCGAGAAGTGCCTTGCCGCTTTCGCACAGGACGGCGGCTATGCGGTCATAAACAACGAGTTCTCCAAGACCGTCCCCACGGAATACATAAACCGTGAGGAAGATCTGGGTATCCCGGGACTCAGGAAAGCCAAGCTTTCTTATTACCCCGAGATGGTTCTGGAGAAATTCAACGTTCGGATTTGAGGTGAATCAGCTGGCTCTGGAAGTCACCCCAGGGACGGGCCAGAAGCAGGCCCGCGCCTTGGAGCGTCAGGGCTGACCAGCTTCCCAGATCCTGCGTCTTGCCTGTGCTGTCCTCCATTTCTACCTTATACGTCTTTGTCATATCAAGCCCCTTGATGATGAGCTTGCGTGAATGGAAGTTCGGCCTGTTCAGCACCTGGACCAGGGTGACGAGGGCTTCCGTCTTGTCCTTTGATACGACCTCCCACGCGTCATAGTCGCTCCCGTTCTCGCGGGCGCTGGCAATCTTGGAATAGACGCCTTCCCGTACGAGCGGGTTGTACTTGTGGTAGCAGGCGACCTGCGTGTCGATCAGGGCTTTGTCCTCGCCGCTCATCTTCGTTATGTCGAGCTCGTAGCCGAATGTTCCCGCAAGGGCAACGAATCCCCGCGTCCTGAAGGGCGTGTTGCGGCCGCATGCCTGGTTGGGGCAGACGCTGACGTGCGCACCCATCGAGGACAGGGGGTATACGAGCGCGGTACCTTCCTGTATGGCGAGCCGCTCCACCGCGTCCGTGTCGTCCGAGCACCATATCTGCGGGCCGTAGTAGAGCATGCCCGC
>CADBRC010000411.1 GCA_902796985.1 uncultured Spirochaetaceae bacterium | reverse complement strand
TCCAGCTGGAGCGAAGGATGGGGAATGTTCATGGACGGGGAAGCCCCGCTTGTCGTCAGCTACACGACCAGCCCCGCCTACAACGTTGAGTACGACAAGAACTATCGTTATAAGGCGCTCGTGTTCGAGCAGGGACATGTGGAACAGGTGGAAGGGTACGGTCTTGTGAAAGGCGCACCGAACAAGGAAGGGGCGAAACTCTTCATGGATTTTCTCATCTCTTCCGAGGCACAGAACGCCCTTCCTCTTACCCAGTGGATGTACCCGGTCAACCGCGACATATCGCTTCCCCAGAGCTATGTGGAGGCAGCCCCCATTCCGGGAAAGACTCTTGAAAGCAATGGGGACGACACGCAGAAAATACTCAACACGGTAATAGACATAGTATCAGAATGACAGGTCAAAACGGCAGGGCGCGGACAATCCACGTCCTGCAACTGACCGGGGGCATTCTGGCAGTCCTGCTCTTTTTTCTGGCAATTCTTTCGTTCATCATGCCGTTGGCGAAAGCATTCTCCCCGCTCGTCACGGAGGGTTTTCCGGCTTCAGGCTACGGCATGCGGAGACTTGCCAGGATTACGGGCTACACGGTCAAAGAAGCAGCTGCATCCACCCTGCTCGCACTATTGGTAGGACTTCCTGCAGCATTCCTCGTGGCACGGAGAAAGTTCCCCGGCAGGAGATTACTCGTCTCATTCGCGGCAATTCCCCTCTGCGTCCCCCCGCTCATCGTCGCGCTGGGCTATATCTCCAGCTTCGGCATGGCTGGCTATGCGAACCGTCTGCTTGCCCCGCTGACGGGCGGAGAGAGCCTGAACATCCTCTATTCGTTCCGGGGACTCGTAATGGCACAGGGCTTCTACAATTTTCCCATAATCATGGCAACGGTAGCCGATGCATGGAGCCAGCTGGATGATGAACAGGCGGACAGTGCAAGGCTCCTTGGCGCAGGAGAAGCACGCTGCTTTTTCAGTATAACGCTCATTCAGCTTATTCCCGCCATAATCTCCGGCGCAATCACGGTGTTCATCTACTGTTTCTTCTCATTCATGTTCGTCCTCCTCTTTGGAGCAACGGGGGGAACAACACTCGAAGTTGCCATTTACCACGCGGGGCGGAGCCAGATGCACTTCACCGAAGCAGCGGTGCTGGCCCTGCTGGAAAGTGCGACGGCTATAACCGCTCTCTTTTTCATGTCCAAGGCCGAGGATGCCGCGAGAAGGCTGAAAGGCTTGTCCTTCCGGGGAAAATCCGCAACGCCGCTTCCCGTCGGGAAAAAAGAAGTTCCGTTTGTAACGGCCGTCCTCCTCATCATCGCGGTATTCTTCGTTATGCCCCTGCTTTCCATCATACTGTCATCGCTCACGGCGCGGACAGGCGGCAGAAAGTTATTCTCACTTGCCGCATGGAAACAGATACTGTCCATGAGGAGCTTTTTCCTCTCGCTCAGAAATACCCTGCTCATCGCGGCTGCGACGAGCATTTTCTGTACGGTAACAGCCCTTGTGCAGGCAGTGCTTCTTACCCGCCCCCCATTTAAAACGAAGGCGGTATTCCGTACGATTCCCCTCCTGCCCATGGCGGTCTCTTCCGTCCTAACGGGGCTGGGAATGACCATGCTCGTACGGAGGGGACAGCCCGTCCATCTTGTGCTCGCACAAACTGCGCTATACTGGCCCTTCGCGTTCAGGCAAATTCAGTCCTGCATGGCGAAAATCCCGGAGACCGTCACGGATGCGGCCGCGACACTCTCTCCCTGCCGTACGGACGGGCTTTTCCGCGTCATCATTCCTTACTGCAGGCGCGGCATCATCAGCGGGGCAGGCTTCTGCTTCGCAATGAGCTGCTCGGACGCTACCCTCCCCCTTGTACTCTCCCTGAACAAATTCGACACGCTCTCCCTGTTCACCTATCGGCTTGCAGGCAGCTACCGCTTTCCTCAAGCCTCTGCCTCCGGAGCAGTCTTGGGCCTGTGCTGCACGCTTGCGTTCTCGCTCTCGAACAGGGCAAAAATGACGGAGAAGATTCATGGCCTATCTTGAATGCATCGGACTATACAAGAACTGGGCTGCTCCTTCCATGAGCGGTGTGATCGTTGATGTCTCTTTCTCGGCAGAGAAAGGCAGCATGACCAGCATCGTAGGAGCAAGCGGCTGCGGCAAATCCACGGTTCTTCGCTTGATGGCGGGGATCCTCAAGGCGGACAAAAGTCCGGCCGGAACAAAAACACGGATAACGCTGGATGGAAAGGACATAACGGAACTTCCGCCAGGCAAGAGGGAATGCGGCCTCGTATTCCAGAGCGGAGCCTTGTTCCTGCACATGACGGCAGAGGACAACGTCGCCTACGGACTTGTCTGCCGGGGAATAAAAAAGAAAGAGGCACGGGAAAAAGCACGGGAATTTCTAGAGCTCTTCAACATGAAGGAACTGGCAGGCCGTTACCCGGAAACGCTGAGCGGCGGCGAAGCCCAGCGGGTCGCCCTTGCGCGTACCCTCATCGTAAAGCCCAAGCTGGTACTGCTTGACGAGCCCCTTTCCGCCCTGGACGCACCGATGCGTAAAAAGCTCGCCCGAGAAATCGTCTCCATGCAGAAGCGGATAGGCTTTACCGCAATCATGGTCACGCACGACATCGGTGAGGCAAAGATGATGAGCGACCGGATAATACTGATGGAAAAAGGAAGCTTACGATGGGAAGGAAAGGCTGAGGAGTTCAGCGGGGAGGCGTAAATTACGTCCGCAGCCACTTACGCGGCTTCCCGCAAAATTCAATGCTTCTCCCGCCGCTCAAAGAGCCACTGCTGGATGCGGAGAATCAGGGCGGGATTGAGCCGGTAGATGAACCCCTTGACGGCTTTTCTCGCCCCGTCTTTCCATGTCATTTCATTCCTCTCTGTCTCAAGGGTGAACCCCTCCCGCCCGCAGAACTCGCGGAAACCCCTGACCAGCCGGCCCCGGCCTACGGCCCCGTCACCGGTTGGATCAAAAAAGCGGAACAGAGACTCGCCCTCAAGCCTCCAGACGGACTGAGACAAATTGCGTGACCAGACGGTTCCCTCCCGCTCAAAGTCCCATGCGCTGACGCTCTGGCCTTCCAGAAGCGATTCGATGTAAAGGCTGTCCCAAATTGCCGGAGGATTTACGGATACACGGTACGGCTCGTCCCGGCCTATCTCGCTGAAGGAAAGCCCTTTTCCCGTTTCGACGGCGGCAGCTTTTGAATCCCTGTCTGACAGCTTGAATATAGCCGCACTTTTGTCCCGGGCGATGCAGCAGGCAGCATCTATCTTGCTCCCGTCCACCGGGGCTGAAAGGATGAAGTCATCCAGCATGACAAGGACGTAACGGGTCGGAATCTGCCTGACTGCATAAAGGAGGCAGTCGCTCCAACTCTTTCCCTTCCCCGCCATCAGGATTTCATCAAAGAAATGCGGCGTACCGGTAGTGCCCGGAGTTCCTTCATCCCAACAGCCAACGCTTTCGGTCAGGAGATACTTCTTATACGGGCAGTCCGGCCAGTATTTGACAGCAGACTGTTCGAATACCCTCACGATGTCCATGTACTTGTCGCAGGAGACAAGCAGGAGCGAAAGCCCATCTTCTTTTTCCATGCTCATTGCCACCAGCCTTGCGCCCTATTTGAAAAATCCCAGCGTCACCGGGTTTTTCTCGGTACATGAGAAGGTCAGGTTCTTCAGGATGATGCCGGGCTTCGCGTCCTGAATGCGGATTTCGTGCATTCCTTTACCCAGCTGAACGCGGGAAGCAATCGCCCAGACATATACACCCCGGGTCGTCCTGCACTGGAAAGAAGCGGCTGGCGCCCCGTCAACGAGAATGTTGACGACGGACTGGGACAGGTTGTCACCGTCCTTTTTATACTCGCCGCGCACTGCATAGCAGGCATCTTCTTTCACATCAATGAAGAACACTCCCCCGACATCCGCAGGGAAGGTCTTTCCCTCCTCTATCATTGTGCTTCCGGACGGGGGTATTATGCCCTTCGCCGCAAAGCAGGGAATATCCTTGAGCGGGCCCAGCTCCCGGCGGGAAACATTACAGGACAGGATGAAGCCCAGGACCTGACAGGCCGACCTCTGCAGCTCACCCACAGTGAGTCTGCCTGTGGCAAGGGCCGTTTCTATGTTGTCGCCAAAGACGTTGCTTTCCGCCCCATCGTTGTCCACAACCATGTACACGTTATTCCCGGACCGGATCATCTCGGCAGTATTCTTTATGCTCGGCACACCGCCTTTCACGCAATCATTCATGCATGCCCACCAGTCGGTCATCACGAGTCCGTCAAAGCCCCACTCCCGCCGGAGAATCGTATTGACCAGCTCGTAACCGGAGGCAGTCCAGTGGCCGTTCAGGGAATTATAGGAGGACATGACAGCCCGCGCTCCTCCCTGTTTTACTGCGATTTCAAAAGGCCGGAGGTATATCTCCCGCAGCGCACGCTCGGAGACAATGTAGTTTCCCTCACGCCGGGCAGTCTCCTGATTGTTGGCAGCAAAATGCTTTATGACGGCATGTTCCCCGGCTGTACGAAGCCCCGCTATCTCTGCACAGGCCATGAGGCCCGACAGCAGGGGGTCTTCGGAGAAGTATTCGAAGTTCCGCCCGCCCAGGGGATTCCGCTGGATATTCATTCCCGGGCCAAGCAGTGCGTCAATCCTGTTCTCCCGCAGCTCCGCACCCTCAAACCCGTACAGCTCCTCGACAAGGGGCAGGTTCCACGTACTTGCAAGATTCGTACCGCAGGGCATAAGGTGGGCTTCCTTGCCGGTGTCCATCCGTATGCCCGAAGGCCCGTCCGCGCAGCCTGCACAGGGAATGCGGAACGCCGAATGCAGGCGCTCGCTCACACCGCCGAATGCCGCGGCGATTCCCTTGGTCACCTTGTCGCTCAGCATTCCCTCCCCGCGGGCAAAGGTCGCAAGTTCCCTGATGTCCATCTGGGCAACAAACGACGGAAGGAGCGCCGGGTCTTTCTTCACGTCATCAAAGCTGATGTTTTTGAAGCCGCTGCAGCGCATATCCCCAGGCAGACGGCCAGCGATCCGCTTCTCAATGTCAACTTCATTCGCACGCGCCCGGCAGGAATAATCCGCCGCATACTGCATGCCGGCATTTCCGTCTGCCTTTACAGGACGCAAAACAGGAAACGCATTCTCCGGGGCAAGGGCCTGTTCCAGCCAGCTTACAACGACATCCTTGTCCAGAGTGAACGAGGACTTCCCGTCTATCAGAACGGGAGCGGCAGAAAGGGAATCCGTCCCCGCATATATGAAATATTCGCCTTCCTCCAGAACGAAGCATGACTCGTTGCCCGTAAGCCCCGCCTCATCATACGATGCCATGTCGTTTATGCAGAACGAAAGCTCCAGCTCCTGACTTTCGCCGGGGGCAAGCTCCCGGGTCTTGGCGAATGCGGCGAGGGAGCGGACGGCCTTGCCCAGTTTACCCTGGGGCGGTTCATAGTAGACCTGAAGAACTTCCTTTCCTCTGTATGTTGTCCCCGAGTTCCTGACGCAGGCGGAGACCCGTATCCTGTCACCCGTAACAGCAGCACGCACATTCTCAAGGGCAAAGCTCGTATATGACAGACCGTAGCCGAAGGGAAACAGAATTTTGTCCCGGGCAAAGGTCATGAAGTAGCGGTAGCCGACAAAGATGTCCTCATGGTAGGTGTTCCCGGTCTTGCTGCCGAAATTTCCGGTAGAAGGATAATCTGCAAGCGAGCGGGCGATCGTGCCCGTCAGTTTGCCGGATGCGTACGTACGGCCGGTCAGGACGTTCGCGGCGGCCCTGCCCCCTTCCTGCCCGCCTTCCCATGCGTAGACAACGGCCTTGATGTGGCCGCGGAATTCTTCGTCATCAATCCAGCCCGAGTCAAGAATGCCGGACGTGTTGAACACGATGCAGACGGACTCAAACGCGGCACAGACTGCCTTCAGGTTCGCCCGCTCCGTCCCGGTCAGACGGTAGCTTCCATCCTCGTCCCTGTAGTCCTTGTCCTCGCCGGAGTTCCGTCCGATAACGAAGACCGCCTTGTCCGAACGGCTTGCAGCAGCGCAGGCAAGCGCTTCCGTTATCTCCATCTCCTTCTGGCTGTATGGCTCGGCGGCCCAGAGGTTTTCGCCGTTGTCAAAGGGGTTTTCCGAAAGCCAGCTTTCATAGAGGGAAAGCAGCTCCCTGTCCACGGAGGCCGAATTCCCGGCTGCTTCCAGCTCCACGAGGGAATCCGCAAGGTTCGTCACGTACTCGCAGTGGACGGAGCCCCCCGATCCTGTCCCGCTCCGGTACCAGTCCTTCTGGCAGCGTCCGAACACGGACACCCTGTCGGTGGCGCGGAGGGGCAGCATGCCTCCCTCGTTGCGGAGCAGGACAATTCCCTCCTCCGCGCACTCACGGCATTTTTCCGAGAATGTCATATACTACCTTACCTTGAAGAATATTCCGAGCAGTCCAATCGTTATGAGAAGCTGAATTATCAGGAACTTGATGAGCACCTGCGTGGGCGACCAGCCGTGGTTCTTGCGGTAGTGGTCATGCAGGGGAAAACGGATGTTCGTGAAGATGCTGATATGAAAGAACCTCTTGAGGGCAACCTTAAGCAAGCCCATTCCCCCGTTGACGAAGATAATCGTAGACGTAACGAGGAACATGAAGGGATTGCCGCTGACCATCACGCAGAAACCGATGTAGAAGCCAAGCGCACGGGAACCCGCGTCGCCCATCAGGACGGAACTGGGGAAGGCATTGTGCCAGAGGTAGCCCATCAGCACACCGACCAGGCAGAAAGTCATGAGTCCCCACGACGCGCCGGACTCTAAGTGCGGCACGAGGAGGTATGTGGATGTGTTCACGTGGCCCAAAACAATATAGAAGCTTATCGCGAGCGTGAAGAGCGCGAGGATAACCAGCGAAGAGCTGAGCCCGTCAACCCCGTCCGTACAGTTGGTTGTGTTGACGGAGACCCAGAGCATCACGGTGGAAATGCTGACGTAGAGCCAGACGGGGACCTTCACCGTGCCCGGCATGAAGGGCAGCCAGAAGGAAAGGGATCCTTCCGCGTCAGCCATGAAATGTGCGAGCAGGAAAGAGGCGGCAAGACAGAGAATCAGGTCAAGCAGGGCCTTGCGGTACTCGCCCCAGCCGCCCGTGCTGCGGTCGTCCAGGAAACCCGTCAGCATCATCAGCCAGGTAAGGGTCAGTGCGCCAGCCTGCAAGAAATCAAGCGGTATAAAGACGACACAAAGCAGGACGAAGAAACTGATGAACACCACACCCGCCCCGGTCGGCTTGCCTTTGGCAGCCTCTTTGGACAGGGTGAACTCCCGCCCCCGGTCGCGGGGCAGAAACTTGAAGAACGAAGGAAGGAATCCCTCAGTTATGACAAAGGCCGTATAAAGGGCAAAGACAATCAGTATCGCATAAGACTGCAAGAGCCTGGCCGGGCCGAAGTAGCCCTTAAGCAGGCCGCCGAGATAGTAAAGCATTTTCCCATAGTAGCAGAACAACCACAGAAATTCAAGGCTGGGCTGGCAGCTCCTTCCGGGCAGTCCTAGTCCTTCAGGGAGAATTCCTCCAGATTGCCCAGCGCAGAAAGCTCCCCTATCACCCGGCCGTAGTCATCCAGATCAGGTGACTTGACGGAGTACAGAAGGATAACCTTTCTGTCCGCCATGATGCGCTTGATGTTCAGGTCCGTCACCTTGAAGCCGTGGCTCTCTATGGCTTTCTTGATTGACGCGAGGTCAATCCCCCGCTCCCCGTCGGCAAACACCAGGCGGAGGGTCTTGTTGCGGCCGGCCAGAAAGAAACGGCTCTCTATCTTCTCCAGCACGATCAGCAGGAAGATGGCGACGGCGAGGACGAGCAGGGCCTGCGCGTAAAGCCCGGCCCCGAGCGCGAGCCCGATTGA
Source organism: uncultured Spirochaetaceae bacterium (assembly GCA_902796985.1). Classification (GTDB taxonomy): domain Bacteria; phylum Spirochaetota; class Spirochaetia; order Treponematales; family Treponemataceae; genus Treponema_D. The sequence continues at coordinate 1,453 of CADBRC010000411.1, read as the reverse complement.
GGAGGATGTCCAGACGACCGCGGCCGACGTAAGCCCTCGGATGTTCAGCCCCTGATGGACTATCGCGCCGCCCCCCAGGAAGCCTATGCCGCTGACGACTCCGGCGATGACGCGGGTCGGGTCCCCGCCGTAGAAGCCCTTGCCCGTCTGAATCTCGGTCAGGGCGTATGAGAGGATTGCGAGCAGGGTCGAGGAGACGCTTATCAGCACCAGAGTCCTCATGCCGACGACCTGATAGCGGTGCTTGCGCTCCCAGCCCAGGACGGCCCCGGACACGGAACTTGCCAGAATCTTCAGAAAGGAATCCAGGTAAAAATCCATCGACATGCCGAACAACTCCATAGACCGGGCCTCCTAGCGTTTCTTCCTGCCAAACGGCAGCTTCAGCCCGCCCGCCCCGTAGCGGTTTCCGGCCTTGACCCATTCCACAGAGGTCTTGGCATCAAACTTGGCTCCGGTGGACTCGAATGCATCCAGATAAGAGGCAAGCCACTTGCCCAGCTCCATGTCGCTCGTACCGGTCTCGTTGCCCATGTCGCTCCGAGCAAGCAGGATGTTCACGTAGGACTTGTTGCCGAACTGAACGGCAATGTTCTCGGCGAAAATCTCGAATGCGGCAGCGGCGGCGGCGACAACCGGGGACGATATGGAAGCCCCGCCCGACCGGTGCGCAGGGGTCTTGAGGCTGTCCACCAGGTCAGGGGTCTCTTTGAACAGAAAGACAAGCATGCCGGGCGTACCGGAGGAATTCTTCTTCTCAAAGCGGGACAGAATTTCCAGGGCAAGACACTGGAACGGCAGGATAAGCTCGTCGCAAACCCTCGTGCACTCCCCGCATGACAGGGGCCGTTCCAAGGACGCCAGCCACTCCGAATCAAAGTAAAGGATGGCCTCATCCATCTTTCCGAAGGTTGCCTCGGTGCTGAAAATGAGAGTGCGGGAAGAGATGGGTGAGGATTTGTGCCATTCTACCAGGGAAATTCCAGAGGCCTCCGTAAGGGCCATGCTCTTCTCGCCGGAAGAATCATCTTCCTCATCATGCTCGACCTCAGGGGAAGTTATGGAAATGCTTCTGCCGGAAAGAGCGATGCCGTCAGCGAACTTGCTCCCGGCGGGCATGTCTTTTCCGGCGATCAGGACTGTCTTCGCCATACACAGATTATAACACATTCGGGCAGACTTTGCAAAGTCGCTCCTTATTGATATAATGAATCCCTATGAAAATCTGGATAAAGTATCTGATAGGCATAATTCTGGGAGTCGCGCTCGCGTTCGTCCTGCCGCAAGGCTCTACCAAGGCTCAGGAAACGCTGGACTTCATCGTAGAGATGGTCATCCGCTTCGGCCGCTACCCCCTCATCCCCCTGCTCTTCTTTTCGATTTCCACCGCCTGCTACAAGCTGCGCGATGAAAAGCTGATGATGAAGACAGGCATCTGGACATTCATGACCAT
>CADBRC010000410.1 GCA_902796985.1 uncultured Spirochaetaceae bacterium | reverse complement strand
CGCCGGTTACTGCACGGCCCGCAAGCTTCCCCGTCCCTATACTGCGATAGATCAGGAGGGAGGGGGGGTGAACAGGCTCCGGGATGTGACCAGTCCCCTGCCGTCTCCTGCCCTCGTTGCTGAGCGGCTGACAGCGAACAGGGCCGCCCGGCTGTACGCCGCGCAGGGAGCGCAGATGGCTGCGCTCGGATTCGACCTGAACCTTGCTCCGATCGCGGAGGCGGTGGCAGACTTCAACAGCGATTATCTGGGGCGGCGGGCTTACGGCGGGGCAGGAGAAGCTTCGGCTTACAGCTATGCGGCGGTCAGGGCCTATCAGGAGCAGGGGGTTCTCTGTGCGGTCAAGCACTTTCCCGGTAACTCCAACTCCGACCCGCATACCGGCGCCTCCGTACTTGACATAGGCGAAAAGGAGCTTGCCCTTTCGATTCAGCTTCCGTTTGCCTTTGTGCTGGCATCATCCCCTGCCGCAGTCCTGATGTCCCATGCCGTCGTCCCTTCGGTAGATTCCAGGACCCCCGCTGTTCTCAGCGATCGGTGGATAAAAGGCGAGCTCCGGGACAGGCTGGGCTATGAGGGCCTTGTGATAAGCGACGACATCTTCATGGGCGCACTCTCTTCGTTCGGTATGGGGAATCTGGCGGTGAAAGCCATACGCTCCGGGGCGGACGTGCTGATGCTGTCCGACAAATATTTCAAGCCCGTTGCCTGTGCCCTGTGTGATGCGGCTGCCCGGGATCCCGCCTTTGAGGCTCGCCTGCATGAGGCGGAGCGTCAGGTCGTTCAGTTCAAGATGCGTGCGGGGATTCTCCGTGCCGATGAATCCGGAGACGGCAGTATCCGCCTCGTGGAAGTCCCGCTTGACGAGCAGCGGGGAACGTCCTCTGCCCGGCTCAAGGCATTCGAAGATGCCAGGGGGCAGGGGGAGGAGTTCTACCGGAGGAACTTTTCAGGAGGCGTACAGTGAAGCAGAAAGATGCCGCCCTCAAGCGCAAGCTGACCGGGGCGGACGGTTTTGAAAGCTTTTACGCCTCGCTCTTCGGGCCACGCTGGCAGGCCCTCAAGGCGGCACTGGCGCAGGAACCCCGGTACGTCCGCCTGGACTTCAGCAGGGAAGGAGAGGAGCGCCAGCCCTATTTCATCGATGCGGCAAGCGTCGCTGCGGCCCTCTGCCTGCCAGTCCACCGGCTTGACGAAAGCGGGAATGGCGGCCCTGCGAAAGTCCTTGACCTCTGCGCCGCGCCCGGCGGAAAGAGTCTCGTCATTGCTGGCGGGATGGGTGCAGGCTGCCGGCTGTTCAGCAATGAGCTTTCTCCTGACCGCAAGGCCCGGCTTGATAAAGTCCTTTCAGATTCCCTGCCCGCATCACTCCGGAAGCAGGTCATAACGAGCTGCAGCGACGGGGCGACCTGGTGCAGGCGGGAAGGGGAGGCATTCTCCGCCATACTGCTGGATGCGCCCTGCTCCAGCGAGCGGCATGTTCTTGCGGATGAGAAATACCTGTCCCAGTGGTCGGCTTCCCGCATAAAATCCCTTGCATCCCGTCAGTGGGCACTGCTTTCGTCTGCGTGGAGGCTCCTTGTGCCGGGAGGCTTCCTCCTCTATGCCACCTGTGCCCTTGCGCCGGAAGAGAATGACGGCATTGCCTCCCGCCTGCTCAAGAAATTCCCGGATGTCTGCCCCGTGAAAGGTGAAGAGCTGTGCGGCATCTTTGAGGATCGGCTTGCCCGCTTCCGGGATGTGGATTCCGGCGGGGAGACGGACGGGCTGGTGAGAAATGTTTTCCTCAGCGCAGAGGCGACGGAGCTGGGGCAGCAGGTTCTCCCTGACAGCGGGGGAGGGGCCGGCCCCCTCTACTTCGCCCTGTTCAGGAAGGATTCTCTGGGAAAGGACCTGCCCGGTTGATTTTTCCTTGAAAAAATATGGATTGCCCCTTATAATGGAAGGAATGAAGCGGCTTTACTTGTCTCTGGCATTCCTTATCTGTATCCTTGTTCCGCTGTCGGCGCAGAAGAGGCAGGTGAAAATCGCATATTACCCGGTGAAAGGCTTTCAGGACTATGACAATCAGTCGGGCCTGTATTCCGGCTATTGCTATGAGTACCTGCTTGCTATCCGGCAGTATGCAGGCTGGGACTATGCGTTTCTCAGGGTTGACAGCAAGGATGAAGCCCTCAGGCTCGTGGAGGAGGGAAGTGCCGACCTGATAGCGGGTGTGCCGAGAAGCTACGTATCAGGCGGGCAGCTCAGTTTTTCCGTCCGGGGCATTATCAATTCCTCCATGCGTCTGGTCGCAAACCCTGACAAGAGCCGCTTTGCCTACGGGGATTACAAAGGCTTCTATGGGATGCGGGTAGGCGTTCCGTCCGACAGGGATGATTTTATGGAGGTTGTGCGGGACCTCCGAAGTTTTGCTTCCGACCACAGTTTTTTCCCGGAGATTGTCTCCTTTGCGAGCGAGAAAGAGTGTGAGACAGCCCTGCTTTCCGG
>CADBRC010000409.1 GCA_902796985.1 uncultured Spirochaetaceae bacterium | reverse complement strand
CTGCATCATGTAGTCGGCCCCCGTCTCGGAGTACATCCTGGAACGGGTCTCGGCGCGGGCATTCACCTGCTGATCCTCCCTCTCCTCACGGACCTCCGCCCGGTCTTCCTTCTGGGCGACGAACTTGACGTGCTCGTCTTCCAGAAGCTCAGCCTGCAGGTAGTCCGTCAGGATGCGGGTGTCTATGTGCTCGTCGCTGACGTTCTTGTAGGATCCGATTATGACGACGGGGACCTCCTTGCCGTGCTTCTTGGGGTACTGCTTTATCGCCTTGGAACCGTTGAAGTCCTTTATGATGTCCTTGGCGACCAGGCGAACATCGGTGTCGTTCCAGTAGCCTGAGTAATCGGTCTTTTTGGTGTCCTTCACGCGGTCAACGTCCGTAGAAGAGGAGGAGCATCCCGCCAAAGCAATGAGGGTCAGTCCCAGGACGGCGGAAAATATGAACACAAGCAGGTTCCTCACGTTTTTTCTCATCATTTCATCTTTCTCCATAATAATATCTCAACTATCAGTTCAAACAACGGATGCCCCCCTTTGATTACATGCGGAGCTTTTAAAAACGCTTTTTTACCCCCCTGTAAGGGCGTAATCATTTGCGGAGTGCTTTGTTCTTCTATTATATGCGCATACGTCCGCTGCAAACAAGGCTCATCTTTTCCCTGATGGCCGCGACAGTCCTTTTTTCCTCCCTGCCCGCCCCGGCAATCGACTATGAGGCCGAGCTGTCCTATGTGGAGAAGAACACGAAGAAGCTCTACGGCAAGAAGAGCGCCGTCGTGCAGGGCCTGGACGAAGGACTTCTTTCCTATTATACAGGCGACTACGCATCGTCAATAAAGAAACTGACCCGGACCGAGAGCAAGATAGACGAGTACTTCGCCAAAAGCATAAGCCAGTCGATTGAGTCCTTCATAGTCAACGACCTCGTCATCGACTATGCGGGCGAGGACTACGAGGACCTGTACCTGAACCTCTTCAAATCCCTGTCCTACTACCACCTGGGGATGCTTGAAGATGCGATTGTCGAGATAAACCGCTTCGAGAACAAGTCCCAGAGCATCGCCCAGCGTTATGAGGCGGACCTCATCAAGGCGCGGCAGGCCTCCGAGAATGCGGACACTGCCCCGGTCAGCGTCACCTTCCACAACTCCGCCCTGGGCCAGTACCTTGCCCTGCTCTATCACCGGGCAGACGGCGACAAGGACGCAGCCCTGAGCGCGGCCCGCTACCTGCACGATGCCTTCGTCACACAGAGCAAGCTCTACGACTTTGACGAGCCGGTCAAGCTGGTCAAAGACGACCTGAACGTACCCAAAGGCAAGGCGCGGATAAACACGCTCGCTTTTTCCAACGGCAGCCCCTACAAATCGCAGATATACTTCCCTGCCATCATCTTTGACGCGGTGGTCGCCATCCCCTTCATGAAGACCCGGAGCCCCAAGATAGGCTTTGTCGGAGTCAAGGCGACCAACCGAAAAACCGGGCAGACCTACAAAAGCTCGATGTACCAGCTGGAGAGCCTTGAGAACGTTGCGCTCGACACCTTCCAGACCCATTCCGCGAGCATCTACAGCAAGGCGATTGCCCGCATGCTCGTCAAGCAGCTGAGCAACGACATCTCGCGCGGGGTCGGCGAAGTGATGATGGATAGCGACGACCCGACGATTGCCCTCATCGGCGGCATCCTGCAGCTGGCCTCCTTCGCAGGCGAGGTCAGCGCATGGCTCACGGAGACCGCCGACCTCAGGATGTCCAGCTACTTCCCCGCGCGGGCAGACGCAGGCGGCCTGACCGTGGACCCGGGCACCTACGACATAACGATGGAGTTCTACCAGGAAAAGGGCGGCACGCTGGTCTACCGCAAGAAGTTCAAGAAGGTCCGTGTCAGCGAGGGCAAGCTCTGCCTGCTTGAGGCGTCCTACCTGGGCAACGACGTGCTGGACAGGCGGTGAACCCCGTAACCTGTCGCCAGAATTTAACCTTTTCCATTTGGATTCCGATAATAAACCGAGGCATTTTAAATGAACAAAAGACTACTCCTTTCGGCTATGGTTCTCTCAAGCCTTCTTCTTCCGGTTGCCCGGCTCACGGCACAAAGCTCCGGCCGCGACATGCTCTACTACGACAAAGTTGACGAGGAGGAAGCCAAGCAGAACGCACGGAACAGCGCAAGCGTGGACGAAGCGGATGCGGTGCTGTTCTCCTCGAGCAAGATAGACTGGAGAAAGGGAACGTTCACCTCCAACGTCTCCATGGACATCGTGAAGGCGGGCATCCCCATGCCGTCAGGCAAGAACGCCGCCGTAAACAAAATAAAGATGGAGCTCCCCGTCCTCATAAAGGACCCCCTGCTCTCGATATACGTTGACGACACACGAACCCTGAGCGACATGGTTCTGGACGGGTCGCTGACACTGGAGGAGCTGACCCGCATAATCGACAACGCCAAGGAGACCCCCGCCTACTTCAAGAACGGAGGGGACAGGCTTCTGACCGAGCACACGATACGGCTGGAAGACATCGGATCGCTCTTCGTCAAGCACAAGAGCCCCTACACCCAGCAGAAGCCCATCGCCCGCATCGCAAGCCGCGCCTACACGGGAATCGTCATTGACGCGCGGGGCATGCTGCCCGTCCACGGCGAGTTCGTGGAGAGCCTGGTGGATCCCTGCCTCTTCCCCAAGGTCTACGACTCCAACATGACCCTGGTCTACGAGCGCAACATGGTTGACCCCAAGATTGCCTCCAAACAGGGAATCAACTCATACTTCACGGACGTGAACGACAAGGACTTCGAGAAGCGGGTCGGCGACGATCCCCTCTGGATCACGGCTGAGCAGGTCTTCGGCGTGTACCGCTGCGACCCGGTCATCTCCAACGAGGACTACCTCCGCATCGCAACGGTTCCGGAGAACCTCAAGCTGCTCCAGCAGGGCAAAATTGCGATCCTCCTCGGCAAGGAGCAGATTGCCCACCGGGTCAGCGCGCCGGACAAGAGCACGTCCTACTACATGGATTTCACAAAGCTGAAGTACGTCTTTGAGGATTTGGTGCCGACCACGATACGGGACGGAGGCCCCGGCCTTGTCATCCGGATTGACGACCTGAACTTCGTCGCAGACTCCGCCGAGCTGCTGCCCGCCGACAAGGAGCGGGTAGGAATCATCGCCCTGCAAATCAAGGACGTTGTCTCCAGCGGAAAATACAGGATACAGGTTGACGGCCACACAGCGGACGTAAACAAGCCTACCGGCCAGATGCAGCTGAGCGTTGACCGCGCCAACAGCATCGTCAACATCATGACCGCCATAGGAATTGACAAGGACATCATAAGCTCACGGGGCTACGGCGGAACCAAGCCGATCGGAGATAACTCCACGTCGGAGGGCCGCGCCGCCAACCGCCGCGTCGAAATCACGATAATGCCTCCCGACTCCTACGTCCAGAGACGGTAAGAAAAGTTTGATTGATAAACAAACTAAATTAGAAGAATCTTGAAAAGCATCCGGGGTTCCAAGGGGCGATAGCCCCTGGCAGCCGCCGGGAAGAAGGGAGAGTATGAGAGGGAAGGAACCCGCGCTTCTGCGTAGGCACATTTTTTAACGTTAAAAAATGTGCTTCCCTCTCATAATATAGGGGGCTTGGGGGAACTCCCCCAAACCTAAAGGGCAGGGGGTCTCCCCCCTGAAAAACTCTTAGTACATTCCGCCCATGTCGGGGTTCGGGGCAGCCGGGGGTGCCGGCGGCTCGGGGATGTCCGTGATGGCGCACTCGGTCGTCAGGAGCATTCCGGCGACGGATGCGGCGTTCTGCAGGGCGCAGCGCGTCACCTTGGCCGGGTCGATGATTCCGGCTTCCATCATGTCAACCCACTCGCCCTTTGCGGCGTCGAATCCCCTTCCGGGCTTCTCGGCCTTGGCCTTGTCGGCGATGACGGAACCGTCAAGGCCGGCGTTGTCGGCAATCTGGCGGACGGGCTCCTCAAGGGCGCGCTTGACGATCTTGAAGCCGACCTTCTCGTCACCGACGAGACCAGCGGTGTTCTCGTCCAGCACCTTGCTGGCTCCGATGAGGGCGATTCCGCCTCCGGCGACGATTCCTTCCTCAAGGGCGGCGCGGGTAGCGGCGAGGGTGTCCTCGACGCGGAACTTCTTCTCCTTCATCTCGGTCTCGGTGATGGCACCGACGTTGATGACGGCAACTCCACCGGCGAGCTTTGCAAGGCGCTCCTGGAGCTTCTCCTTGTCGTAGTCGGACGTGGACTTCTCGATCTGCTTCTTGATCTCGGCGACGCGGTCGGCGATGGCCTTCTTGTCTCCGGCACCGTCAACGATCGTCGTGTTGTCCTTGTCAATCTTGACGGACTTTGCCTGTCCGAGGTCGGCAATCTCGGCGTTCTCCAGCTTGAGGCCGAGGTCCTCGGTGATGACCTTTCCGCCCGTCAGAATAGCGATGTCCTGCAGCATCTCCTTCCGCCTGTCACCGAATCCCGGAGCCTTAACGGCGCAGCACTTGAGCGTACCGCGGATTGAGTTGACGACGAGCGTTGCAAGGGCCTCTCCGTCCATATCCTCGCAGATGATGACGAGCGGCTTGCCGGTCTGGGCAACCTTCTCCAGCAGGGGAAGGATGTCCTTCATCGTAGAAATCTTCTTGTCGTAGATGAGCACGTAGGCGTCGGAGTAGTTGCACTCCATCCTCTCGCGGTCGGTGACAAAGTAGGAGTTGATGAAACCCCTGTCAAACTGCATTCCCTCGACGGTCTTGACGGTGGTGTCCATGTTCTTGGACTCCTCGACGGTGATGACTCCGTCCTTTCCGACCTTCTCAATCGCGTCGGCGAGGATCTTACCGATCTCGGGGTCGTTGTTGGCGGAAATCGTCGCAACGTGAGTGATGTCCTCGTTGCCCTTGACGGCGCGGCTGTTCTTCTTGACCTCGGCAATCGCGATGGCGGTAGCCTTGTCGATTCCCCTCTTGATCTCGATCGGGGTCATTCCGGCGGAAACGGCCTTGAGTCCCTCGCGGACAATCGCGTAGGCAAGGACGGTCGCGGTCGTGGTTCCGTCTCCGGCCACGTCGTTGGTCTTGGAGGCGACTTCCTTGACGAGCTGCGCTCCCATGTTCTCATAGGGATCCTTCAGCTCGATGTCCTTGGCGACGGTGACTCCGTCCTTGGTGATCGTCGGTGCGCCGTACTTCTTGTCCAGCATGACGTTGCGTCCACAGGGTCCGAGCGTTACCTTGACTGCGCGGGCAATCTGCTCAACGCCGCTCAGCATCTTCTTGCGTGCATCCTCATTGTAAATCAACTGTTTAGCCATAATGTTCGTTTGACTCCTCTAATATCCTAAGCCGCACGGGGCAGACTGCACAGCCAGCCCCGCAAAGGCAGTTTTACTAATGTCAAGATATTGAAATTCTGGGAATTCGGCAAATTTTTT
>CADBRC010000408.1 GCA_902796985.1 uncultured Spirochaetaceae bacterium | reverse complement strand
TTGATCAGGAAGAATACGACCGCAACCGGCGCGAGGAAGGATACCTTGATGGTAGGGACGATGGTGTCCTTATCGGCAAGCAGGAGGACGCCCGGAACATGTTGGCAAGGAACTACCCTGTGAACGACATCGCCGAAATAACCGGCCTGTCCGTCGAGGACATTCAGGCGCTCGCCCCAGCCCCGGAGCCAGTGCTGGCATAAAGGTGCCCCCGCCGCCCCGGTCAAGAGGGCGGGCCGTGATGGGGTAAGCTTGCCCCTGCTACAGCTCCGCACCTCGTCCGGTGTCGGGCGACACCGGGTCCGGTGCAGTACGACACCGGGTCCGGTGCAGTACGACACTGCATCCGGTGCAGTGCGACACAGGGCATCTGACGCGTGCATTGCGTAGCACGAAAAAAACACCGATTGTTAAATTTACGACATCGCGAGGGGAAAAATCAGACGTATATTACGGTCATAAGGACGGGGCGAAAGCCACTTCCGCGTTGCGGAAGCGTCCTGCATCAAAACGGGGAAATTCCCCGAATGGAGTTCTTTATGACCCTTAACACGTTGAGCAGCGAACCGCTGACAAGCAAGACCGGAAAACTGGCAATAGCCTTGTATCCAAACGTACTGAGCGCAGGGGACGGCACGACCGCCTCCTACTACGCCCGCGTCATGAACCGCAGCCGCCTGAATCAGGAGGATATTGCGGACGACATCGTCGCGAGCGGAACCGGAGTATCCAGGGAAAACATTATCGGCATCTGGAAACTGATAAACAACGCGGTCACCTGCCGCCTTACCGAAGGTATCTCGGTCGATACCGGACTGGGAATTCTCCGGCCGTCAATCACTGGCTCGTTCGAAAGCGCGAACAGCGAATTTGACAGGAAGAAGCATTCCATCACCGTACAGTACCGGCCGGGAAACAAACTGCAGGAGATCATGTCGTCGCTGACTCCGGTCATCGCGCAGGGAGGACACATACTGCCGGAAATCACATCCGTTCAGGACAAGTCTCTGCCGCCGGAAAACTGTGACATGCTCAGCCCCGGCGGATTCTTCTCCATACGGGGAAAGAACATCATGGTATTTGACAGGGAGGACGGTGCCGGTGATACATCGGTCGGCCTGTACTTCGACAATCAGGACAATCCTGAAAAATCCATGCGGCTGACCCCTGCCCAGATTTACCATAATTCCACGACGCTCCTTGAGGGGATAATTCCCCGCCTCGAGCCGGGGATATACAAGGTACGGGTAGCAACCAAGTTCTGCGGGCGCAAGGGCCGAAGGGGCGTGCAGGAGCACTGCTTCGGCAAGGAGTTCTACGTCACTGCGTAGACAGCAAAAAACCGCCGGGTCCATGCCCGGCGGGGCAGGGAACACAGGCGGCCGCCGCAGGACAACGCAACCCGGGAAGTCTGCGTCCCCGGGCCACAAGCCCCGAAGCCCCCTTGTATGCCATGAATGTTTTCTATATTATTGACAGTAACTATGGAAGATTATACGAAAGCGTGCCTGGTTCTTGCGAACGGGCTTGTGTTTGAGGGAAGGGGGCTCGGTGCCTCCGGAGTCGTCACGGGCGAGACAGTCTTCACGACAGGAATGAACGGCTACATAGAGACGCTGACCGACCCGAGCTATTATGGTCAGATTGTAACGCAGACATTTCCCCTCATCGGCAACTACGGCATAATCCCCAAGGACTTCGAGAGCGGGGCCGCCCATGTGTCGGGCTACATAGTCCGTGACCCCTGCGAGGACCCGTCCAACTTCCGCTCGGGCGGGGACCTGGACGCGTTCCTGAAGCAGCAGAAAGTCATCGGCCTGTGCGGCATAGACACGCGGGAGCTGACCAAGCTGCTCCGCGAGGCTGGCGTTATGAACGGCATGATTATAAGCGGGGACGGCGATGAGGCCGCGAAATACCGCGCCATGCTTTCCGATGCGAAGGGCAAGGCCGCCCTTCTTGAACAGATAAAGGCATACCGGATTACAAACGCCGTCGAGAGCGTCTCCGGCTCGGCAAAGGCTGTCGAGGAGGACGCGAAGACCGTGTTCACCGAGAGCGCGGCATACCGCTTCGTCCCGGTCAGGGCTGACGGCACCAAGGTCAACGACATGGACGCGGCGATGAAGGACGGGAAGGGCAAGAAAGTCGTCCTCTGGGACTTCGGGGCCAAGGCGAACATCCGCCGGGAGCTGCTCAAGCGCGGCCTGGAGGTCACCGTCATGGACGCTTCCGCCAATGCGGACGACATCCTTGCGGCAAAGCCGGATGGACTCATGCTGTCCAACGGACCGGGAGACCCCGGCGACAACACGCGGATAATAGCAGAAATCAAGAAGCTCATCCAGGCGGGCCTCCCGATATTCGGCATCTGCCTGGGCCACCAGATGCTCGCGCTCGCAGCGGGTGCCAGGACGAGCAAGCTCAAGTACGGGCACCGGGGGGCCAATCAGCCGGTCAAGCAGCTTTCGACCGGACGGGTCTACATCTCAAGCCAGAACCACGGCTATGCGGTGGAAAACGACAGCCTGCCCGACGGGGCGGTCCTCAGCTTCGTCAACACGAACGACGGCACCTGCGAAGGCATCACCTACACGGGCTTCCCGGCATTCAGCGTCCAGTTCCACCCGGAGGCATGCTCCGGCCCGCTGGACACGAGCTTCCTCTTCGACGAGTTCGTCAGCCTCATAAACGACCACGGATACTTCCGCCACTACAAGGCGGCCTACGGAAGGATTGACGCGATAAGCTACTTCGCGGGGACAATCGCCGGAACCAAGGCGCGGGTGTCCAACGGGCGAGGAGCCTAAAGACCAGTGGAAACGAGCACTCTCAGCCAGGACGGCCAGGAAGGGCCCTTCTTCAGCGCGTCCCTCCCCGCCCAGCTCGTCATGGGGGCGGTGTTCGGCGCGCTGAACATCCAGGCAGTCCAGATGGTGAACCTGCTTCACATCCCCCTCTTCCTGGACGAGTTCTTCAACGCCGCGGCTGCCTTCTTCGGCTGGGGGAGCTGCCTCATGTCCATCCTCGTGCACCGGACGCTGACAATCATCATCCCCGCCATGGTGAACCCCGACAAGGTCATCTTCGTCCCGGTGGACGCCCTTTTCGCCCTCTGCGACATTCCGGTGGTCGTACTGGTGCGCCT
>CADBRC010000407.1 GCA_902796985.1 uncultured Spirochaetaceae bacterium | reverse complement strand
TCACCCTGTCAGCGGCAGCCTGTCTCCTCGCGGCCACGGCATGTTCCAAGAAAGAGGCAGCAAGCTCCGGCAGCGGCTCCGGGGCAGGCTCAAGTTCCGTCCAGGCAGTCCTGAACTACAAGGACATAGTGCTCGGCACGACCGGCACTGACATCAAGGCGAACATCTCCCTCATGTCCCACCGCACGGACATGCTGGACTCCGGCTACAGCGGCACGACCTGGGCCAAGTACATCGCAGAGTTCAACAAGAGCTACCCGGGAATCACGGTGAACGTCGAGGGCATAACCGACTACGCGTCCGTCTCCCTTCTCCGCCTGCAGGGCGGCGACTGGGGCGACATGATGATGGTTCCCGCAATCGACAAGAAGGAGCTCGAGAACTACTTCCTGCCCTTCGGATCCCTCTCCGAGGTGTCCTCGCTCGTCCGCTTCGCCGACCAGTGGGCCTACGGCGACAAGGTATACGGCATCCCCTCCACCGGAAACGCGCAGGGAGTCCTCTACAACAAGAAGGTCTTCAAGGACGCGGGCATCACGACGCTCCCCAAGACCCCGGAGGAGTTCATCGACTGCCTCAAGAAGATAAAGGCAAGCACCAAGGCCATCCCCCTCTACACGAACTATGCGGCGGGCTGGACGATGGGAGCCTGGGACGCGTACATCGGCGGATCCGCGACAGGCAGCGCGGACTTCATGAACAACACCCTGCTCCACTCCAAGAACCCATTCGCCGACCCCGGCGACGGAACCGGCCCCTACAATGTCTACAAGGTGCTCTACGAGGCGACCAGGCAGGGACTGATCGAGGCTGACTACACCACGACCGACTGGGAAGGCTGCAAGGGCATGCTCAACCGCGGCGAGATCGGCACGATGGTGCTCGGATCATGGGCATACACCCAGATGCAGGGCGCGGGCCCCAACCCGGACGACATCGGTTACATGTCATTCCCCATCACCGTGAAGGGCAAACAGTACGCTTCCGCAGGCCCCGACTACAACTTCGGAATCAACGTGAAGGCCTCCGACACCAACAAGATGGCATCGATGATTTTCATCAAGTGGATGACCGAGAAGTCTGGATTCGCCTACAACGAGGGAGGCATCCCGATTGCGACCTCCGACAGCAAGTATCCTGCCGTCTATGCAGCATTCGACGGAATCGACTTTGTTGCGGACAACCCCGCCAAGTCCGGCGAAGAGGACCTGAAGGGCAAGCTTGACGCTGACTCCGAGCTGAACATCAACAACGGAGGCAACGATAAGATTCAGGCAATCATCGAGCACGCCTTCTACAAGGACAAGTCATTCGACGACATCATGGCCGACTGGAACAAGGCCTGGTCCGACGCACAGACCCGCAACGGCGCGAACTAAAAGCAGCAGGGAAGCTTCCCGTCCGCGGGGAGCTTCCGGGAGGCCACTGAATGAAACGCAAAAGAATTGTTGAATACCTGAAAAGCCAGAAGGGGCAGCAGAGGCTCATAATCGCGGCCTTCATCATCCTGCCCCTCCTGCTCCTGTTCACGTTCACATACCTTCCCTTCGGGGAGATGGTCGGCTTCAGCTTCTATGACATGAAGTACATAGGAAAGCGGACATTCGTTGGCCTCCGGAACTATCTGGATGTATTCACGCGCGACGACATCTTCGGCGCGCTCTCCATAAGCCTCTACTACATGGGAGGCTCCATCGTACAGCTCGTGTTCGCCCTGCTCCTCGCGACCCTGCTCAGCTTCAAGACAAAAGGAGGGGCATTGTTCAAGGGGATATTGTTCTTCCCCTTCATGATAAACGGCATTGCGGTCGGCTTCATTTTCAAGTTCTTCTTTACCCACGGATATGTTTTGGACACCGTACTCGGCTGGTTCGGCTTCCCGGAAGAAAGCCTCCCCTACTGGCTCAGGACAAAGGGACTCAACAACGTCATGCTTGTAGGCACATCGCTCTGGCGTTACCTGGGACAGAACATGGTGCTCTTCATCGGTGCGATAATGTCGGTGGATCCCTCGCTCTATGAAGCCGCAGAGATTGACGGGGCAAACCGCTTCCAGCAGTTCCGCCACATCATCCTGCCGAGCATAAAGACGATAATCACGCTGAACGTCATCCTTTCCATAACGGGCTCCCTGAGTGCGTTCGAGCCGCCGTTCGTCATTACAAAAGGCGGAAACGGAACGGCAACGTACTTCATCATCATGGACAGGATTGCCCACACAAGCCAGAAGGTCGGACTTGCCTCCGCAATGGCGGTCTTCCTTTTGTGCATTATCTTTGTCGTGACGATATTCCAGAAAGTGTTCTTCAAATATATTTTCCGCAATGCCGGAACCGAGAGCAAGACGGGAGGAGAGGTATTATGATGCAGAAAGGGTCCGCAATCCGTCACAACAAAGGCTATCCCGCCGGGCTTGTCATAACAAACGCAGTCAAATACTTTATCCTGGTGTTCTTCGCCTTCTGGACGCTGATTCCACTCGTCTCCTGCCTCATCACGGCATTCAAGACGGACGCGGAGTACCAGTCCACGTCGGTGATGATGCTTCCCACGGTCGTGTATTTTCAGAACTTCGCGAAGGCATTCTCGTCAGCCCACATGGGAAGGGCCTTTCTCAACTCGGGAATCGTCCTCGTGTTCGTCCTTGCCCTGTCCATAATGATAAGCGCACAGCTGGCATACGTATTGAACCGGTTCAAGTTCCACGGGAATACCCTCATCAGGAACCTCTTCCTCTTCGCAACCCTGCTGCCCGGTGTCGCCATGCAGGTCTCTGTCTACAAGATAATGGGAACGCTCGGATTCATCAACCACCTCTACGGCTACATCATCATGATGTGCGGCACGGACGTCATCACGATATACATCTTCATTCAGTTCATGGAGAACATCCCGACCTCGCTCGATGAGAGCGGCATCATGGACGGGGCCAACTACTTCACGATTTTCTGGCGGCTCATCCTGCCTCTGCTCAAGCCCGCGATAGTGACG
>CADBRC010000406.1 GCA_902796985.1 uncultured Spirochaetaceae bacterium | reverse complement strand
TGCTATAATCACTCCATAGCGCAGGGGCAGCCTGCCATGGAGTAAAATATGAAGAACATTTCCGACCTTATGGGAATCAGGGAGGGGATCCGCGTGGTGGACGCGACCCTCCGCGACGGGGGCCTGGTGAACGACTTCCGCTTCACCGACGAATTCGCCCAGAAGCTCTACCGGACCAACATCGAGGCCGGGATTGACTGCATGGAGGTCGGCTACAAGGCCTCCAAGAAGCTGTTTGACGTGGACAAGTTCGGCCTGTGGAAGTTCTGCGACGACGAAAAGATTGCCCGCGTCCTGGGGCCCAACGACGACGGCAAGATCATGCTCGCGGCGATGGCGGACGTGGGCCGCTGCGACTACAGGGACGACATCATCGACAAGGCGAACAGCCCGCTCGACGTCATACGGGTCGCCTGCTACGTCAACCAGATCGCGGGCGCGGTGGACATGATTGAAGACGCGAAGAAGAAGGGCTACACGGTCACCTGCAACATCATGGCGATTTCCACGGCCCAGGAAGGGGACGTGCGCGTCGCCCTGGAAATGCTCGGCCACTCCCCGGTGGACGTCATATACATCGTGGACAGCTTCGGTTCCCTCTATCCGGAGCAGATTGCCCGCATCACGGCACTGTACCGGGAGTACGCAGACAAGTACTCCAAGAAGCTCGGCATCCACGCCCACAACAACCAGCAGCTCGCATTCGCCAACACGATCGAGGCCCTGGGCGACGGGGCGGACTGGCTGGACGGCACCTACTCCGGCATGGGGCGCGGCGCGGGCAACTGCTACATCGAGAGCCTCCTCGGACTGCTCCGGAACCCCAAGTACAGCATCTACCCGGCCATCCGCTTCGTCGAAGAGGAGATCCCCAAGCTGCGCAAGGCGGGGGCGGCATGGGGCTACGACCTCCAGTATCTGGTGACGGGCATCCTGAACCAGCACCCCCGCGCGGCAATCGCCTTCACCAAGGACAAGCGGCACGACTACTCCGAGTTCTACAAGGACATGCTGTCGCAGGACTAACGGACAGGGTCCCCGGCGGGGGCCGATTTAACTGAGAGCCTTCTGCCTTGTTTCCGATAATATGAAGGTGAGACTTTTCAGATTTTTCGCGGCCCTGGGCATAGCATCGACCTTTGCCCTCGCCGCATTCCCGCAGGTGCCCAACCAGTCAAAGCAGCTGCGCATACAGATATGGTCGGAACTGGACCCCTTCCCCGGAGGATTCGGGGACGAAGCCTGGGAGACGGAGGAAGAGGATGACGTCCCGTCCGCGAAGACGGATGCCGCCCTTCCCTCCGCAGGGGGGAGCGCAGAGAACGAAGCAATGCGGACCCGGCTCTATTCCTTCGCCATCGGCAGGGCAAAAGAGCTGACCCCCTTCTTCCTTTCCGGAATGCTGTCGGGCTGGACATTCGACTACACCCCTGCCGACAAGGCGCGGGGCGTGGAGGAGTTCTTCGAGTTCGGAGAGATACATCCCTTCGACTGGTCGGTGAACTCCATCGAGTACCGGGATCCCGTCCCGGAGGACGAAAAGCTCCTTGTCTGGGCCTACTGCGACCGCACCGAAGTGCAGCAGCTGTCCTACCGCAGGTGGAGCAGCATCAACCTGCCCAAGGTGCGCGGGCGCGGCAGCGCGAGCGTCGCCAAGGGCTTCGAGGGAATCAAGGAATCCGTCGGCAGCGCGATACGGGATGCCGTCAGGGAGTACTGGCGGATTTATTCCAGAAACAAACCCAAGGAAATTACCGGGCGGGTGTTACTAATCGGGGTTCCCCGAGTTTATATTTACGAAGGTCAGTATATGACAGACCTTGAATTTTTTTTAGAAACTGATAGAATAGTTAAGTATACTTACTTTTAACTAGACTAACTCAGTTTAGGAGGACACGTATGAAGAAGATAATGGCATTGGTTGTTGCTCTCACGCTCACGGCTTGCGGCGCGGTGTTCGCACAGAACTTCGGCGGCACCACCACCGGCGGTATCGAGTCCGCTGACAGCTACGCTGACAGGAGCACGCAGGACATCACCGTTGAGGACAAGTACGCGGAACTGCACCCGACCGCGAACACCGTCAAGCTGACGATGGAGTACACCCCGCTCACCGGCGAGGTTCACTTCTACTATGAGTGCCTTCAGGCCAGCTACGATCAGGGCGAGGCTATGAACACCGCGATGGGCGTGTTCCAGGACTTCGCTGCCGAGCACGGCTACAAGCACTACTACTACAAGGCAAAGGACAAGTCCAAGTACTTCAAGGACAAGGAGACCAAGCAGAGGATGGCCAGGTACAGCTCCTACGTCTACTTCACGAAGTAAG
>CADBRC010000405.1 GCA_902796985.1 uncultured Spirochaetaceae bacterium | reverse complement strand
TCGTCCTCATTTATACAGAAACGATCCATATCGACATGGCCGCCGGTAAAGACAACTCCCTCCGCTTCGAGCTTCTCCTGCTGCGCAAGGGAACCGCCGAACGCAAAACTGCCCGAGCAGAAACCTTTCGCATTGACGACCCGGTGACAGGGGGTATGGTCATTGCTCGGGTTCTTGTGCAGGGCGTTCCCTACGTAGCGGCGCAGGTTACAGTTACCCGCAAGGGCGGCAATCTGGGAATACGTTGCAACCTTGCCCCGGGGTACAGCACGGACAGCGGCATAAATCTTCTCGGCGAGGGAAAGCTTTTTCACCGCAGATACCTACACGTTCCCCAGAAGTACGTCGGAAAGCTCCCGCCGCGCAATGTCAGCCAGACGGCAGAGGGTCCCGACAGGCGTAGGCGGCAGGTCCAGCATCTGCCAGCAGGGAAAGAAGCGGGTCAGGTGCAGGGGAATATCCCTGCCGAGAGAGGCAATCCATGAGGCCGCCTCTGCCATCTCATCCTCACCGTCGTTGAAGCCCGGCACAACAAGGGTCGTCAGCTCTACATGGCACGTGCCCCCGCCATAGCTGTGGCAGAGCTTTATCGACTCCTTGACAGATTCAAAGTCACCGCCGAGCTGTCTGTAAGAATCTGAGGAAAAGCACTTGAGGTCTATGTTCACTGCATCGGTATACGGAAGAAGTTCCTGCATCACGGCGGGGAGAACACAGCCGTTCGTGACAATGACGTTCCTCATCCCCGCCTGATGCACAAGCCGGGCACAGTCGCGAACATATTCCCATGCAACGAGCGGCTCGTTGTAGGTGTAAGCCACACCAATGTTACCCCGGCCTTTCAGGGCGACCGCCTCAGTGACGAGCTCCATCGGAGAGAGACTGATACCCCCTACCCCCTCCTCGTGCTGAGAGATATCGTGGTTCTGACAGAAGGCGCAGCGCATGTTGCACCCCCAGCCCCCGACAGAAAGAATACGACTCCCCGGCATAAAGCGGGAAAGGGGCTTCTTCTCTATGGGGTCCAGGGCCATCGCACTCAGTGTACCACGCCCGGAGACATAGCCCAGGGGGACAATCTGCCCTCCCCGGTTCCCCCGCGCCCGGCAGAAGCCCGTCTGCCCTTCCTCCAGCACGCAGCGGCGGAAACAGGTCCCGCAAGACTGAGCCATCAGTAGTGCCTTACAACCTCGAAGCGGGAAAGCTCCGGCTTCTCCGACGGCTTTATGCCTCCCTTGCGGCAGGCAATCTCTATCTGCTGGTCCACATCGTCTACGCCGTCCAAGTTAGGCAGGAGCAGGCCGCGCCGGCTGCCCTTGCTGCAGATGACTCCGTAACGCTTCACATCCAGCTGGCTTGGAGAGCTGATGTCCTCAACCGGGCCAAGCACGTCCACGCTGTATATAATGGAAGAAAGCTCGCCTTCCCTGACCCGGCTGAACCTGGGATCGCGGCTGCACGCAGACACGGCGTTATGAATGATTTCCTCCGCAACGGAAGGCTCGGTTGCGCCGATTGTCCCGATGCAGCCTCGGAGCCGGCCATCCAGGTGGAGGGAGACGAATGTCCCCGCCCGGCGGGAGAGCATGTCCTCCGGCAGGGAAAGCTCCGTTCCGTCAGGGAACAGGGCACGGCAGCCCTCCACGCGGGGGATTGAACCTTCTTTCGTGTACAGCTCTACCGTCCGACGGGCAAGCTGCACATATACGTCCTCATTTCTCCGGGTTTCCGCAAGCCTCTCCTTTTCTTTTTCCTCGTAGCGGGCCAGGAAGCACCTACTCTCATCCTGCCCCACAGGCGTATAGCCGCATATCCCGTAGCCGACGCCCGTCGTCCCCTCGTGGGAATAGAGGCGGGCCTCAACAGCAATTCCGTCCAGGGCCCCCGCCATGATGATGAAAGACCGGTGCCCGCACTCCGCCGCCTTGTCGCAGAAGTCCTCGTCGAATTCCAGGAGTCCGCCGAAGTCCGCCTTTCCCATCACGTCCATGATGCGCCCGTCATATTCCGGGCCTTCCGGCGCGAAGCCGTAGGGACCTGAGTCGGAAAGCTTGTGCGACAGGTCGCCGCTCGCAATCAGGACAACCCTCCGTCCGGCCTTCCCAACCGCCCGCTGGATACACTGCCCCAGTTTATAATGATCCTTATAGGACTGCCCTGAAAGCCCCATGCGGACGAGCTTGCAGTCCGTGCAGAACTGCCTGACAAAATAGAGGGGGACCATCGTCCCGTGGTCAAGAGACGCGTCCTTCTCGCCTTCCGTCCCCGCCCTGACTTGCGCGGACTCCGCTTCCCGGCAAATCGCGGCGACCAGCTCCTCGTCATAGACCTCGTTAAATGCGACCTGAGGCGCGCCGAAGCGGGCAAAACTGCCTGCCGCCCCGCTCCCCGGCGAGATGTGGAAGTAGTCCGCGTACATAATGCTGTGAGGAGAAGTAACGACAATCGTTTCGGGTTCCAGACGGGCAATCTCCTCCGCGACCGCACGGTAGGAGTCCAATGTCGCCTGAACCTGCTTCTCCCCGCCCTTTCCAACCTCCGCAACGATAAGCGGGGGATGCGGCACCATGAATGCCCCAACAATCGGCATGACATACCTCCTCGAAAACTGATGCCTGCATAGTATATCACAGGATAGAGGGATTGTCACAGGAGGAATGCGGATGATTTTGCTGAATTTCCCGGTCCTCCCGGAAAGCATTTCCTTCCCGAGCGCCTGACTGAAACGGTCGGGAAGGCTACACAGGCGGGAAGGCTTTCTTGAACTTTTTCCCTCTCCCCTGTATAATGAATGGCTATGCCACAGGGAGATAACCCGCTCATAATACAGTCAGACAGGACGCTGCTTCTCGATGTCCACGCCCCCAGGGCCAAGGAATGCGCGGCAGCCCTCATTCCCTTTGCGGAGCTGGTAAGCTCCCCGGAGCACCTGCACACTTACCGGATAAGCCCCCTCTCCCTCTGGAATGCGGCGAGCGCGGGATTCACGAGCGACAAAGTCACGGAGACGCTGGCAGAATTCTCCCGGTACGAACTGCCCCAGGCGGTGACCGCATGGGTCAGGGAGACGGAGGGCCGCTTCGGCAGACTCAGGCTGGTACCCGGGCCCGTTACGGAGAAAGACGGAATCAAGGACGAACAGCTCTACCTGGTCTCAAACTCCCCCATCGTCTACAAGGAGATAGCGGCAAACCCTGCAGCAAGGAAATTTCTCTTTGAAAGCAGCTACTCCCTGCCGGAAGAAGAGGCCGCCGCGTACAAGCTCAGCGATGTCGAGAAGCAGTTCTGCTTCCTCCTGAACCTGACAGACCGGGGAATCGTCAAGGAGAAGCTGCTCCAGCTGGGCTGGCCGGTCAAGGACGACGTGCCGCTCCGGGACGGGGCGAAACTGGACATACAGCTCAGAAAGACCTGTCTCTCGGGCCAGGACTTTCAGGTCCGGGACTACCAGAAGGCGGCGGCGGAGGCCCTCGTCGGCAACAAGGGGAGCGGAACGGGATTCGGAACGATAGTGCTTCCCTGCGGGGCGGGCAAGACGATTGTCGGCATGGAAATCATGTCCCTGCTCCAGACAAACACCCTCATCGTTACGACGAACATCAGCGCAGTACACCAGTGGATAAATGAGCTTTTAGACAAGACGAACCTGACGAGCGACCAGATTGCCGAGTATACCGGCGAGCAGAAGACGATAAAGAGCGTTACCGTTGCAACATACCAGATACTCACGTGGAGGGCGGACAAGGACAGCCCCTACCCCCACTTCGCCCTCTTCCGCCAGAACGACTGGGGGCTGGTTATCTACGACGAAGTGCACATGCTGCCCGCCCCGGTGTTCCGCGTAACGGCGGAACTGCAGGCAGTCAGGCGGGTCGGCCTCACGGCGACGCTCGTCAGGGAAGACGGCTGCGAAGGGCAGGTCTTCTCTCTCGTCGGGCCCAAGCGTTACGACGTTCCCTGGAAAGAGCTTGAGAAGAACAAGTGGATTGCGAGTGCGCTCTGTATAGAGATCCGCCTGGACATGCCGGAGTCTACAGAGATTGAATACGCAGTCGCCGGCGCACGGGTCAAGCACCGGCTTGCAAGCGAGAACCCCGACAAGCTTGCTGTCGTGACCCAGCTTGTCAGCAAATACACGGAAGACAAAATCCTCGTCATCGGCCAGTACCTGGACCAGCTCAAGGACATCTCCGATGCGCTCAAAGCCCCGATCATCACCGGCAAGACCCCGAATGCAGAGCGAGACCTGATTTACGCAGACTTCCGGCAGGGAAAGATAAAGGTCCTTGTTGTCAGCAAGGTGGCCAATTTTGCGATTGACCTGCCCGACGCGAGCCTTGCGATACAGGTCAGCGGTACATTCGGCTCCCGGCAGGAGGAAGCGCAGCGTCTGGGAAGGATTCTCCGACCCAAAGAGCGGACGAGCCGTTTCTTCACGCTCATTTCGAGAAACACGGTAGAGGAGGACTTCGGCGCGAACAGGCAGAAATTCCTTGCGGAGCAGGGCTACTCCTACCGCATAGTACGATACACGGACGAATCCAGCCTGGACCAGATTGACGGTGAGGAGCAGGCTGCCTTATGTCAGGGAGAGGCGTGATGAGCACGGAAAGGGAAAAGGACAGGACTGCGAAGGACAAGCAGTCCGCCAGAGTAGAAAAGGTTCTTGCCTGGAGAAAGTACATCGCCACGCTCGGAGAGGAGGCGTTCTTCGACATTATCCGCATATACCTCGGAGAAGTGCCAACCCCTTACAATAAACAGGATTTGGTTGAGGAACTGAGTGCATTTCTCAGGAAAGAGGAGAACAAGAACGGCATCATCCGCCTTCTGAGCGGCATAGACCTGAAGCTGCTCGCCGCAGTCAAATACATTCCGCGGGCGGACGTAGGCAAACTGGAGAGCTTCTTCTCCTCAACGATGAGCAGAAAGCAGGTAGAAGCCCATGTGGACAACCTGATACAGAGGCTTCTGGTATTCTACACGGGAGGGGACGAAAAAAGGCCCGACTATCTGAGCATCACTCCCCTTCTGGAGGACAGGCTCCTTGAGCTGCTGGACATTGACATTCTGCTTCCTTCTTACCAGGGCAAGGCGAATGTACTGGCAGAGTCTGAAGCGATGGACGCAGGTAAAGTCGCATCGCTGATTTCATACGTCCTTGCCCATCCTGACCTGTGTAAGGCGGACGGGAGCTTCAAGAAGAAAAACGGAGAGGAAGTCGCAGAGAAGCTCGGCGATGTCGGGCAGATGCAGTGCCTTTTGACCTCCCTTCGGAATCTGGGTCTGTTTACGGAGACCCCGAACGGAAAAAAAATCCTGCCGGACT
>CADBRC010000404.1 GCA_902796985.1 uncultured Spirochaetaceae bacterium | reverse complement strand
TTTGGTCCGAGATAATAGCCGCAGCCGATGACTTTAAGGCTGACCTGATTCTCCTTGGCGGTGCTGATGCGACCGCTCAGTTCTCTACGCTCAAGCACGATGTCGTCGGCATGCAGGACGGGGAGATAATCGGAAGCGCGCACTGCTCGGTCATGGTGGTCCGCCAGCCCTACGTGGAGCAGCTTTTCCGGATCGGTTAAAGGATTTGTTTTAAGCTTTTTTTGATAATCTTTTGTAATATCTCTTTTTTTCATAAGACAAAGCGGTGCTTTTGCTTTATTATTTAAGGCATGAGATTGCTTCTAGTAGAAGATGATGTGCGTCTTTCCCAGTCCCTTGTGGAACTGCTGGGAAAGGAACGCTACGAGGTCGATGCCGTCTACACGGGGCCGGATGCCATGAAATATGCGCAGCGAGGGATTTATGACGGTATCGTGCTGGACCCTTCGCTTCCGGGCAAGGATGGCATTGGTATCCTCAAATCGCTCAGAGGCAAGGGGGTTGAGATACCCGTGCTTGTGATTTCCTCGAAGGGGACGACTGATGACATCGTTGCCGGACTTGATGGCGGGGCTGATGACTACCTTGTCAAGCCTTTCAAGGACGAGGAATTTATGGCCCGCGTCAGAGCGGTGACCCGCCGCAAGGGCGAAATAAAGAAGAACGTCATTGAGTTCGGTGATCTGATACTGGACAAAGACAAATGCGAGCTGCAGAAGGTCAAGGGGGGCAGGGAAAAGCTGTCCCTGAAAGAGCTTCAGATAATCGAGTTCCTTTTTGACAGCCCCCATCAGGTCATCAAGAAAGAGAAGATAATCGAGAAAATCTGGGGCAGCGACAGCAGCGCGGAATATAACAACGTCGAGGTTTACATTTCCTTCATACGAAAGAAAATGGATGACCTTAAGGCGAAGGTCCGGATACGGACGGCGAGGGGAATCGGTTACTCTCTGGAGGATTCAATATAATGCTTTCACGGAACAAGGGTTTTGAGAACCTTACGGCGGGATACCTCTTTCCTGAGGTCGCCAAGAGGCGGAGGCTGTATCAGGAGCAGCATCCTGATGCAAAGATAATCAGCCTGGGAATAGGCAACACGACGGAGCCGCTTACTCCGCATATTACCAAGGCGATGGTCGACTATGCCGCCGGGCTTGGTACTGAGGCCGGATATTCCGGTTACGGTGACGAGCAGGGGCTGACGGAGCTTCGGGAAAAGATAGCTTCCGTCCTGTACAAGGGTATGGCTTCGGCAGATGAAGTGTTCATCTCTGACGGAGCCAAGTGCGACATCGCGAGGATACAGACCCTCTTCGGCGCGGACGTGGAGCTTGCCGTGCAGGATCCGGCGTATCCGGTCTACGTGGACGGAAGCGTGATTGTCGGTGCTGCCGGAAAGGATGACGGCAGCGGGAACAGGAAGGGTGTCACCTACCTGCCCTGTACTGCGGAGAACGGATTCTTCCCTGATTTGTCCAAAGTCAAGGAGAATTCCCTTATCTACTTCTGTTCTCCGAATAATCCGACCGGGGTTGCAAGCAGCAGGGAGCAGCTGAAAAAGCTCGTTGACTGTGCCTTGCAGAAGGGCTGCGTCATCATCTTCGACTCGGCTTACTATTCGTTCATCCGCGATCCCTCCCTCCCCAAGACCATCTATGAGATAGAGGGGGCGAGGAAGTGCGCCATAGAGATTAACTCCTTCTCCAAGCTTGCGGGCTTCACCGGTGTCCGTCTGGGCTGGTCCGTGGTGCCTGCCGACCTGAAGTTCTCCGACGGAACCCCCGTCAGGCAGGACTGGAACCGTGTAATGACGACGCTCTTCAACGGGGCAAGCAACATAGCCCAGCGGGGCGGCCTTGCTGCGCTCGATGATGAGGGCGTGAAGGAGACCAGGGGGCTGGTTGATTACTACCTGGGGAACGCCGCGCTGATGAAAGAGGCCCTTTCCGGTCCGAATTTTGCGTCCGCAGGGGTCAAGGTCTACTATACCGGCGACAGCCCCTATCTGTGGGTCATGTTCCCCGGCTATAAGAGCTGGGACATCTTTGATAAGATTCTGGCTGAGTGCAACATCGTGACGACCCCGGGAAGCGGCTTCGGCCCGGCGGGGGAAGGTTACCTGCGCTTCTCCAGCTTCGGCCACCGGCGGGACGTGGAGGAAGCCTGTTCCCGCCTGACCAGGCTGAAGCTGTAGCCCTCTGTTGAATATGGACAGCCCCTCGCAGCGGGGGCTGTTTTTTTTAGAAGTTAATCTTGAATCCGACCTTCACGCTGACGCTGCTCGGCCAGTTATCCTGCTTGTCGAAGATATGGGTAGATATGGTGGTGGCGGCGAAAATCTCTCCGCCGTGGACGGGAAGCTTGGCGTAGGGTGTTATGAAGGCTGTCTTGTTCCAGTAGTGCTTGTTGCCTTCTTTGTTCTCCGCCTTGGAGTCGCGGTAGAGGTCCATGAAGGTCTGTCCCCCCATAGAGAGCGTCAGGTGTACTCCCGTCGTCAGGTTCTTGTCTCCCAGCTGCAGGAAGTCCGTCGAGGCGTGCAGGTCAATGCCGCAGGGGTTCAGGTAGGGCCGTACGTAGCAGTTCCTCCGTTTCTCGTTCATGTAGTCGCTTCTGTGGTCCACCCCGCCGTTGTAGTTGTTCAGGTAGAACATCTTGCTTGCCTGGGAGTAGGGGATGTTGAACGCCGTTACCGAGAACTTGGCCTGCCGCAGGTTCAGCCTCGGCTCCAGCAGAAAGTAGAAGTTTTCAGCTGCGTTGTTCCAGTTGAGGATGCTCTTGTTTTCGACCAGCTCGCCTTTCTTTTCCTTCCACTTGGGGCTTTTGACGTAACCGGGATCCAGAAGGAGGTCGGAGAAACCGGTCTGCAGCAGCACGTTGAACATGGATGTGGGCTTTCCTGCGAGCACGCTCATTCCCGCCTTGAGGGAGAGGTAATTGATGTTCATGAAGCCGTTCTCCACGCTGCCCTCGTCTGAGTCCTCGGGCAGGGCGAGTCCGGCCCTGAAATCAAACGTAAGGTAATCGAACGCGCCCGCCACGCGGAAGTCGGCATTGTATGCTTCCTGCTTGCGGAGGTTCAATCTGTCGCTGGGGTCGTTCTTCCAGCTTTGGTATATGCCGTCATATTTTTCGGTCCTGTCCTTGTAGAGGTAGATTCCGGCGGCCAGCGGGGATGCCAGGTGCAGTACGTAGGAGAAGCCTGCCCCGTAGCTCTCGTTTATGGATGTTCCGTTCAGGCTGTTAAAGCTGGAGGTGAGGTCGCTCCGTATGGGGGCTATGCCGAACTGCCTCTGCAGGAACACGTCCGAGCCGATGGGTTCGTACTCCCCGTAGAAGAGTGAAAGGTAGTGCGTCACTGTGGAAGTCTGGAGCTTGACGACGGCCGAGGCTTCGTTTATCTGGAATATCGAATTCCGTCCGGAGGGTTTGTCAAGGATGTTTTTGCCGATTATGCTCCTGTCTTTGGGGGCCGGCGTGTAGACGGTGTCATTGTCTTTGACCGCGGACAGGTAGGGGTTGGTGTCGAGGGGGTTATAGATGTTTGAATCTACTCCCAGTTCTCCTCTCATTATGAGGAAGTCCTTGAACTGAAGCTGGCCGCCGAAGTAGCCTTGGGCGAAAAGCTGGGGGTCGGCGAAGGTTTTTTTGATCTGCTCGGAAAAAGTGTCTTCCTCTTTGTCCGGCTTGCGGTAGTTGTTCGGTGCAAACGTGAAGTTGCCGAGAAAACCCGCATAACCCGTGAAGTAGGGGGTCTCAAACGCATGGAGGCATGTAATGGCCGTAAGCAGCAGCACGGCGTGGCTCAGTATCTTTTTCACCTGTTTTTTCCTCCGCTATACGCTTATTATAGCTAGTTTCGGAATAAATTCGCCGTTTCTTTAAGGCGGCAAAGGATTTGCCCCTTCATTCATAAAATATTCATAAAAAAACTTTTTTTTCGGTTTTTTAGGCTTGACTTATATTTTTAACCGATTAAAATATAAGTATGAGTGATTATCTTGATCCAAACAATGAGGAATTGCTTCAGGATTTCTTTGCCGAGGCTGAACAGCAGGTTGAGACACTGGAGAGCAATATCCTTGTCATTGAGAGCGACCCATCGAATCATGA
The DNA here is from genome assembly GCA_902796985.1 of uncultured Spirochaetaceae bacterium. Classification (GTDB taxonomy): domain Bacteria; phylum Spirochaetota; class Spirochaetia; order Treponematales; family Treponemataceae; genus Treponema_D. The sequence continues at coordinate 1,301 of CADBRC010000404.1, read as the reverse complement.
CTCCATAGATGAGATTTTCCGCGCTGCCCACACCCTGAAGGGAGGGTCGGCCACGGTCGAGATGACGGAGCTTGCGGCTTTCTGCCACGATGTGGAGGATTTGCTGGATGCCATGCGGAGCAATGCCGTCGAGGTCACGGAGGCCATCGTTGATGTCCTGCTCTCTTCCATAGATACTATCAAGGTTATGCTCGAAACCCGGCGGGGAGGTTCCGTATATTCGGAAGACGTGTCCCCGCTTGTGGAAAAGATAAAGGGCTTCCTGCCGGCGAAGGGTGCCAAGAAGAAGGCCCCGGCTCCGGCTGCCAAGCCCGCTCCGGCTCCGGCCCCCAAGCCGGCTCCTGTTCAGGCGGCTGCGCCTGCGCCGGTTTCAAACGGCATGCCTCCGCTTCCGCCGCTTTCCGACGAGGATTTCAACGAGCTCATGGGTGCGGTGCCTGACGGCGAGAAGCTCTGGTCCGTAAACGTAACCTTTGATGAGTCCAACCCGATGAACAGCGTCGGCGGCATACAGGTGTTTGCAGCCCTTAAGAACAGGGGTGCAGTCCTTAAGACTGTCCCTGATTTTGAAGCCCTCTACGAGGATACGTTCTATTCTCAGGTCGTGTATTATGTCTCTACCGCTGCGAGCGGGGGTGACCTTGAGGATGTGGCTTTCCTGGATGATGTCACTCTCGCAACCGATGCGAGGGAAGTGACGGGTGCGGGCGCACCGTCCAGGCTTTCTGCCAGTGAAGTTCCCCATACGGCACCTGCTCCTGCGCCTGCCCCGGCAGCAGTTGAGCCGGAGCCTGTCGTTGAGGAAGCCCCGGCCGCTGCGCCTGTAGAGGAAGCGAAAGCTCCCGCGCCTGCTGCGGCCCCTGCACCGGCAAAGACGGCTGCTCCTGCTCCCGCGGCGGCTCATAAGGCTTCTCAGGCAACGGCTTCCGTGCTGCGCGTTGACTCCCGCCGCGTTGACAACCTGATGAACCTTGTCAGTGAGACCGTCATCACGAAGGCTGCCTTTAACCAGATTGGTCTGCATACAGCCGACCTTCAGGTACAGCTCCAGTCCCTGAACGCAAGCTACAAGGAAAAACAGCACCAGCTTCTTGAGGAGCTTCCCAAGATGATAGAGGAAGTCCAGCAGGGAGCCACTGTTAAGGATGTGCGCCAGCGGCTTGCCGATGAGTATGCCAGCATGAGCAGCTGGTTCGACTCGTTCGAGAATGACTTCAAGGCTACCTCCACCAAGCTCCGCTCCTCCACCCAGAATCTGGGTCGCATTGCGAGCGAGCTGCAGGAAGGAGTCATGAAAATCC
>CADBRC010000403.1 GCA_902796985.1 uncultured Spirochaetaceae bacterium | reverse complement strand
GCAGCTGTCCGAGGCAGGCGTGCTTGCGGAAGGCTGCCGCACGGTCGCCTACTCATACATCGGCCCCAAGCTGTCCCACGCGATTTACCGCGACGGCACGATCGGAGCTGCCAAGAAGGATTTGGAGGCCCGTGCCCACAATATTGACGCGTCCCTCAAGAAGATCGGCGGCGCGGCCTACGTCAGCGAGAACAAGGGACTCATCACCCGCTCTTCATCGGTCATCCCGATCATCACCCTCTACCTGTCAGTCCTCTTCAAGGTGATGAAGGCCAAGGGAACCCACGAGGGATGCATCGAGCAGATGGAGCGGCTTTTCGCCGAGCGGCTCTTCACCGGCGAGGGCAATGGTGCAGGAAGCGTTCCGACCGACAGCGAGGGACGGATCCGCATCGATGACTGGGAGCTTGACCCTGCCGTTCAGGCCGAAGTGGACAAGATCATGCCCGCCGTCACCGAGGAGAACGTAAAGGATATGGTGGATCTGGAAGGGGTGCGCCACGACTTCCTTGCGATAAACGGCTTCGATGTCGCGGGCGTGGACTACGAGAAGGACGTGGCGGACATGTCCTCCATCGAGGCTTAGTCCGGGTCAGATTAGACCTGGGCGGAAACGCAGTTTCCGGACAGGTCCGTTCTTTCAGCCGGTCAGCGGGACGACCTGTGCGCCCTGCTGGCAAGCTCGGTGTAGGAGCCGTGCGCCTTCTCCCTCGCGGAGACCCGCCTGTTCGGCTTCGGCACCGAGTCCGGCATCCCCTCTTCCCTGCGGCGGGGGTGCTTTTCTTCTTTCCAGACAGGGATTTCGGGGCGTGAATCCCCTTTTTCTACATATTCCAGCCAGCTTTTGTCCTCAGGGACTTCAAAACTCATTTTTTCCCCGGTCATGGGGTGCAGGAACTCAAGCCTTCGGGCGTGGAGCGCGAGCCTGTGGAAGGGGTCTGTCCGTGCCCGGTAGTTCTCGTCGCCTGCGAGGGGGCGGCCCAGGAAGGAGAGGTGGGCTCGTATCTGGTTTTTCTTTCCGGTGTCCAGGGTCAGCTCAAAGAGCGTGTGGGTCGGTCCCCGCATGATGATCCGGTAATGCGTCACGGCACGGACGGCATTGGACCTCCGCTCGTCCTCCCTGCCCGGGACGTATGCGACGTGGTAGGCGTTCTCGGCGAGGGGCTGGTCTATCGTTCCGTTTTCGGGAAGCTCCCGGGCATCCTGACCGCCCTCCTGCCTGCCTTTGAAGCCGGCAGGGTTTTCCGCAACGGCCCGGTAGACTTTGCGGGTGTTGCCGTCGTGCCAGCACGCCACGAGCTTCCGCTGGGCGGCCTCGCTGAGGGCAAAGACCATCACCCCGCTCGTGTCACGGTCCAGCCGGTGCACGGTGAAGGGCCGGTGGGACTTGGACCAGCTGCCCCGGCCCCGCAGTATCTTTTCGATGACGTCCAGCGCGGTGCGGGCCTTGCTGCCGGGGTAGGGCACGGAGAGCATTCCCGAGGGTTTCTCAATGACGATGATGTCCTGATCTTCGTAGAGGATCCGTATCCGTTCCCGCCCGTAGTCGGCCTTGTGCTCCCTCTTGTAGGCGGTGCTCGCTTTAACCGGGTGGACGCCCCGGCCCTTAGTTCCCATCGGTGTCACCGTATATGATGCAGCGGTCCTTGCCTGAGTTCTTGGCGACGTAGAGGGCGTGGTCCGCCTGGTCAAAAAGCCCCTGATAGTCCGGCCGTATCTCCCCCTGCTGGAATATGGTGCAGCCGACGCTTATGCTGTAATGCTGGTATTTGGTGTTGTTCATGAAGAATTCTTTCAGGTTCTCGGTCATCCGCTTGACCTTATCGTCGATTATCTCCCGCGTCAGATGCCCCTGCATCAGGATGACGAATTCGTCCCCGCCGAACCTGCCGACGAAGTCCGACGAACGGCAGCATTCGAGGATGCAGCGGCCCGTGTTGGCGATGAAGAAATCCCCGATGGAATGTCCGAAGCTGTCGTTTATGTTCTTGAAGTTGTCAATGTCTATGACGAGGAGGCAGCCCTCGCAGGTCTCGCTCCGCAGGACCCGGATCGTGTTCAGCTCGAACGCCGTCTTGGTCATCGCCCCGGTCAGGGCATCCGTGTCCCGCTGTATCTTGATGATGAGGCGGTTGGTGAAGTCCTCCATGCGGCTCATCTGCTGGTGCATGTGCATGAAAAAGGAAACCAGAACGTAGGAAATGACGTTGCCGACATCGTTGTTGAAGAAAGCCATCGCCTTGACCCTGCGGCTCAGGAAGAGGAAGATGATGCCCATTGCCAGGAGGAGGAGGTTCCCCCGCCAGGGACAGTCGCAGGGCAGGGAGGGCAGGATGATCAGCATGACGATGAAGGTGACGGCAGGGAAGGGGCCGTGGACGATTCCCGTATAGAAGCCGTATGCGTAGCCGACGAGCTCCAGCACATAGAAGGTTATGAGGATTGCACGGCCGGAAGTCTCCGGCTTGAACACGAAGCGGGTCAGCAGGTGGATGCCGAGGCTCGTTGCGGCCATCAGGATGTAGACGATGGGGAACTCGTAGACCTGGGACACTCCGATGAAGCTTATGCCGGTCAGGATGACGAAGATGATGAAGAAAAGCATGGAAGAGAACACGAGCATCTTGTGATTGTATTCCGCAATCATCGGTTTGATGTCCTGGAGTACTTTCCTGTCTTCCATTCCAAGGCAGAATTTCCGGAGCAAGGCTCCTGCTCTCTTGTGTTCCATTCTACCATTATAACCCCATGCCCGGATTTTTTCAATGGGAGAAAACAGTCCTGCAGCATATCCGCCCCCTAGCCAATGATTGTTTTTTCCATTAGAATC
>CADBRC010000402.1 GCA_902796985.1 uncultured Spirochaetaceae bacterium | reverse complement strand
TGACCGGACAGATAATCGCGGTCTGGGTCAAGGAGGAGGCAGGAAAACTCCTCAGGCAGAGCTTCTTCGCCGGGGCTGACTTCGAGCTGACGGACATACGGACGCTTATCTCCGCCCTCGTTCCCGCCTTCTCCGCCCTGCCCCTTACCCGTCTGAAGGAAATGTCCAAGATAGCCAGGTACGGCGACCACCCGCCCACACGGATAGGCAGCCTCTACAACATATTCGTCACCTATGCCCGGCTTGACCTGCAGAAGAAGCTTCCCGGCCTCAAGGAGCAGGAGGAGAAGGACATGCAGCTGGTCGCACTCGCGGCGGTTGCAGACATCATGCCCCTCAGGAACGAGAACCGCCTGTTCGTCCGGAACGCGCTCAGCTCAATGAACGCCGGCCGGATCCGTCCCGGGCTCCTTGAGATAATGGCATGCCAGGAGCTTCTGGGCAAAAAGATTTCGTCCAAGGACATGGGCTGGAGCCTGACCCCCTGCCTGAACGCGCCCGGCAGGCTCGGCCAGGGGCCCCTCGCGGCAGCCCTCTTTACGGAGAAGGACGTACGTGAGCGGGAAAGAATCGCAGAGAAGATACGGGACTGCAACGAGCAGCGCAAGCAGCTGTCGCTGGATGCGGAAGGCTACACTGCGCTGGCCGCCAAGGCATCCGTAGACAAGTTCCGCGGCAAACTCTGTCTGGTCATAGATGAGCGGGTAAACAAGGGGATAACCGGGAGCGTAGCTGCCAGAATAGCGGAGCGCTATGATGTACCTGCAATGGTCGTTACCTTCGTCGAAGGAATTGCCGTTGGTTCCATACGGTCCGCGAGAGGGGTAAACGTCTCCGACTTCCTGAACCAGATGGACGGCATGTTCATCAGCCACGGGGGGCACATCGGGGCGGGGGGCTTCAGCTTCACGAAAGACAGGCTCGCCGAATTCGAGGAGACGGTGGCACGCCTTGCAGAAAAGCTGGAACTCGGTGAGTCAAAGGCCGATATCTATGATATAGACGCGAACATTCCCCCTAACTATTTGACGCCTGATTTGTTAAAGATATCAGACAGGATGGAGCCGTTCGGGGAGGAGAACCCGCCGCTGCTCTTTCAGTCCAAAGGCATACGGGTCTCCAAGGCAGTTACGATGGGCAGGACCGAACGCCTGCACCTGAAGCTGGAGCTGGACTGCGGCGCGTACAAGTGGCCGGCTATTTTCTGGGGCGAGGGCGAAAGGCTGCACCGTGACTTCGAAGCAGGGGACAGGCTGGACCTCCTCTACCACGTGGAGCGGAACTATTTCAACGGGGCGGAAACACCCCAGCTGATGATAGTGGACATGAGAAAGTCAAATTGAATTATTATAAACAGGAGAAATTGAAATGAAAAGATTGAGAAACCTTATCTGCTGCCTGCTCGTGCTGGCGGCATTTGCGGCAAGCGGAGCCTTTGCAAAGGACGCACTCTTCGAAGGCGAGGACTACAGCATCAGTGTCCGCTACAACGACAGGCCCTGCCCGGGTGACGCAGTGTTCGCGCGGATGGTCATCTCCCAGAACAGCAAGCAGAGCAAAAAAATCAAACTCGCCCTGGACAAGACGGCGGCAACGCTGGAGCTGTACTCGGGAGAGAAGCGGCTGGATAAAGCCGATTTCTACATACTGGAAGGAGACTCCTCCCGCTCTTCCGTCACTTTCCTCGCAGGCATTCCCCTCTCCTCCTGGTGGAACAGCGACAACAGCTACAGCCTCAAGGTCAGCTACAAGATTACGGCGGGCAAGACCTACGACTTCACCCTCCCCTTCGCACTGACCTACAAGAAGTTCGTCGAGGAAACCATACCTCTCGACACCAAGAACACGGAGATACGGACGGACACGAGCCCCAAGCGGATGGGGCAGATAGAGAAGCTCAACAACATCCTCGCAACGGTCAACAAGGACCACATCTACCAGACGAAGGCGTTCTCTGCGCCGACCCCGGCGACCCGGAGGACATCGTTCTTCGCAGACAGGCGGATTTATGCCTACAGCAACGGCAAGTCCTCGACGAGCCTGCACTACGGCATTGACTACGGGGTTCCGACGGGCAGCAACGTAACATCCTGCGCAGCGGGAAGGGTCGTCCTTGCTGAGGACCGCGTGACGACCGGATGGAGCGTCGTCATCGAGCACCTGCCCGGACTCTACAGCCTCTACTACCACATGAGCGAGCTCAAGGTAAAGGAAGGCGACATGGTAAAGGAAGGGCAGCTCATCGGACTGTCCGGGGCGACCGGCCTTGCAACCGGCCCTCACCTCCACTGGGAGATGCGGCTCAACATGGCCGCGGTCAGCCCGGACTTCTTCACAGACGACTTTTCCTTCTCATCCCAGAACTAAAACAAACCTATCTTATTATTTAATTAAAGCCAGGAAGGCATCCTCGTCTATGACCGGGATGCCGAGCTTGGCAGCCTTTTCGTTTTTGGCAGAGCCGGAGCCCGTATCATTGGTGACGAGGTAGGACAGCCCCTTTACGACGGAGGATTTGACGCTGCCCCCTTTCTCCTTGACGAGGTTCTGCGCATCGGCCCGCTTCATTGTCCTAAGCTCCCCGGTAAAACAGAAGGACTTGCCGGAAAGAGGCAGGCTCTCATCTTTCTCGATGAGCGAGATAGTTCCGCTGGAGACGAGGGAAGTCATCTCCTCCCGGTTCTCGGCAAGCCCCTCGACGAGGGTCTGAGCCATGATGGCAGCAAAACCGTAGACCGAGGCTGCCTCGTCCTGCGTCAGGGCAAGAATCTTGTCCAGACTGCCGTAGCCTGCCGCCGTCAGCTTCTCCACGACGACCTCACCGATTCCGTCTATGTCGAATCCCGCGATGAACCGCTCCAGGGAGACCCGCCGGTGCTCCTGTATGGACTGGGCGACCTTTTTCGCCCCGAGCGACTGCTTGTCCTTGGAAAGGCTCTCCTCACCGAGAAAATAGGGAGCAAGCTTTTCTTCGTCGAGCGCGTAGATATCGCTGACGGAACGGACGACCCCGTCCTTGAACAGAGCGCGGATGAGCTTTTCCCCCAAGTCCCGGATGTCCACGACGGTCACCCACTTCATTATCTGGTGGAGCTGCCGTTTGGGGCAGGACTTGTTCGGGCAGAAGAGCCGGGTCCCTTCATCAACGAGCCTGGTTCCGCAGCTTGAGCAGACCACGGGGAACTCAATCTCGCGCTCTTCCGCCGCTCCCCGGAACAAATCCAGCTGACCGCCGCTTTCACCGGCAGGAACGCTCCCGCCAGCCATGCCGTCAGAATGGATGACAGACTCTATCTTGGGGATTATCTCGCCCCGCTTGACGACGACGACGTGACTGCCTATCTTAAGCCCGAGGGCACGTATTGTGTTGGGATTGACGACGCTCGCCCGCTGCACGGTCGTTCCATTGAGCTCCACGGGGTCAAAGACTGCGACCGGGGTGTAGGTCCCGCCGGACTCCCCCCACTCCACCTGCCGAACGACGGAAACCGCCTCCTCCAGGCTGAATTTAAAAGCCACCTGCCTGTCGGGCCTCGCCCGCATCGCATCCTCGTGGTTGACGGCCCGCTCCTTTTTGACAAGGCCGTCTATATCGTATGCTATCTTTCCCCGCCCTTCCATGACGGAGGCCCGGTAATCTATGACATCCTCGGGCGAGCGGCAGATTTTCAGCGGCGAGGTCACAAAGCCCAGGCCCTTGAGCCAGGCGAGCTTTCCCTCCTCGTCTGCAAAGGGCTGGTCGCCCGAAGTCGCCCACACGTCGTACGTTATCAGCGTGAGGTGCTCGCTCCCTGTCCCGTCCTTGCGCTTCATCAGGCCGTTCGCGGCGTTGCGGCAGTTTGCCTTATCGGAGAAGTACTTTCTGTGCACCTCGTGAGTCATGATGACCTCGCCGCGTATGCCTCCGGTAAAGGGGACAAGCGCACCGTCACCGGAACGGAGCTCTTTTTTCACCCCCTGCATCTTGACTGCATTTGCCGTGATGTCGTCGCCGATACTGCCGTCACCCCGGGTGACCGCCCTGACAAGAGCACCGCGCGCATACTGAAGCTCCAGGCTCGCCCCGTCAAGCTTGTACTCGACAAGGTACTCGTCGTAGCGGTGCTTGGCCGCCCATGCGAGAAATTCCTCGGGAGTAGCGGCCTTCTCCTGACTTCCCATCGGCATGATGTGGGCAGCCTTGGCGAAATTCCCGCTGTCTGCGCCCACCCGGTGAAGAATGGGGTTGGACGGGTCCTTTGCCTTCAGCTCGTCCCAGAGCCTGTCGAACTCCGCATCGCTTATCTCCCCTTCACCGTCGTAGTAGGATTTCTGGTAACGGGTGATGAGGGCTTCAAGTTCCTTAATTCTGTCTTTGTCAGAAGCCATCACGCTTCGTCCCTCACGAAGAAAAGCTCGCTGATTTTCCGCTCTGCGTCCAGCCCCTTCTGCTCAAACTTGGTCCGGGGCCGCCACTCCTGATGCGGGGCAAAGCCCTCGTATTTGTTGGATATGCCCTTGGTCGCCCCCAGCTCCTCCAGCGCGGACTCAGCGTACTCTTCCCAGTCCGTCACAAAGTAGAGGTAGCCCCCGGCAATCAGCTTGGAGGCAAGGAGATCGGTATGGGGCCGCTGCATGAGCCTGCGCTTGTGATGCTTTTTTTTGGGCCAGGGATCGGGGAAGAAGATGTGAAGGGCTTCCAGAGAGCCATCGGGTATCATCGTCTCAAGCACCTCTATGGCATCGTGCTCGATGATGAAAAGATTCTTGAGCTGCCGCCTCTTTATGTCGCCGAGCAGGCGGCCAACCCCCGGAACGTGGACCTCTATGCCCAGATAGTTCATGTCGGGGTGCTCCGCGGCAATCTGCGCGGTCGCCTGTCCCATGCCAAAGCCAACCTCGACGGTAACGGGATTTGTGTTGCCGAAAATCTCGGCAAAATTCAACGTCCGGTGCTCAAAGGGAATGCACCAGACCTGCTGCAGCTCCTCATAGTTTCTTCGCTCGCTCTCCGTCATCCGTCCCGCCCGTATGACGTAGGTACGGACCGGCCTCGCGAAAAAGCCGCCATCCCCGACCAGACCGCCGGGACTGCCTATCGGAACGGAATCGTCGGAAGCCCCGGAACTCCCCGGCTCAGGCTCCGACCCAAGGCTGCTGGTATTGTCGCTTTCCTGTGACACTTTCACTCCTTTCAATGTATGTCCTCATAGGGCAAGAGGCCGACCGTTCCCCCGTCCCGGGAGACGCAGAAGGGCTTCCTGCCCGTAATATTCTTCTTGGACTTCAGCGTATCTCTATCTTTATCCATTTCGCCAAAAATTTCAAGCCTTCCGTCCTTTCTGAAATAAGCAGAGCGGTACACAGCCTCCGCCCCGCCTCCATTGACATCAGACATGCCCTCATCATAGCTCAGGGAGAACGAGATGCCTGCGCTGCCGCCATAGTAGTCGGACAGGGTAAGAACATACTGGCTTTTGGGGAACGGCATGGACGGAGCGGGTGAGAACACTGCGTAGAAAAGGCCCTCGTCCCCCCTGACCGGGGAAAAGTCGAGCCAGCTGAGCGAGGCATCAGGACAGGACAGCGCAATGGACCTGGCCTCATCGCAGCCCTCGGTCCTGACGAACACGAAAAGGTACGGGCTTCCTTTCCCCGTCTCCCCGCCGGAACAGTCGTAGACGACATGCGGCTCCACGCCGATAACGGCAAGCCCCCTTCCCTTGCAAGACGCGCAAAGCAAAGGCGAAGCAGCCGCCATGAGCAGGAAGAAAAAAAGGAAGCCTTTTTTCCTCATGAAAAGTTGAATTTCATATTGATGACCGTAAGGTCACTGGAAGAGAACTGGTTTACTATGGACTCGAATTTGACCCCGACCTTCTTGCAGGCATCGTCCAGGTAGGACATGTAGTAGAGGCCCAGGCCCGTGTCCCCCTCGTCCTCCATCTGCTTGTAGAAGTCCACTATCGAAGTCTTGCTCGTGTTTGCCGACATCTTGCTCTCAATGTCGTCCTTGACCTCCTGGAACTCGTCTGCCTTGTTGTAGAGGGTTATATT
>CADBRC010000401.1 GCA_902796985.1 uncultured Spirochaetaceae bacterium | reverse complement strand
GTCCTGGGCAGGATGTTCAGCGCGATAGAGTTCCGCGGCTACAAGCAGGAGCACGTGGAAGAGCTCGCCAAGTATTCCGGGGTGCCCGTCATCAACGGACTGACCGACTCCTTTCACCCGACGCAGGTTCTCGCGGACATTATGACCCTGCAGGAGCAGTTCGGCACGCTTAAGGGGCTCAAGCTCTGCTTCTGCGGAGACGGACGCAACAACATGGCCCGCTCGCTCATGCTGATCTGTTCCAAGTTCGGCATAGACTTTGCGATGTTCTGCCCCAAGTCCCTCTCTCCCGATGCGCAGATTCTGGAAATCTGCAAGCCCTTTGCAGCAGCATCCGGTGCAAAAATTTCGGTTTCCGATGAAATTTCGGTTGTCAAAAATGCCGATTGCCTTTATACTGATGTGTGGGTTTCAATGGGTGAAGAGCAGCTCAAGGCAGAGCGGCTCAAGGAACTCAGGCCATTTCAGGTGAACAAGGCCCTGATGGCCGCCACGGGTAAGGATTCGACCATACTGCTGCATTGTCTGCCGGCCGTAAAAGGCGAAGAAGTCACCGAAGACTTGTTCGAAAGCGACAGGAGCAAGGTCTGGGACGAGGCCGAAAACCGCAAGCACACGATAAAGGCCATCATGCTGGCCCTTATCCCGTAAAAACCCATAGAATTATAGGATTGCATGGAGGAATCACATGAAAAAGCTTTTATTCGCTCTCGTTCTGGCAGCAGGAATGCTTATTCCCGCTTTTTCCCAAGAAAAGGCAACGGCGAAGGCCATCTGGGATCACGGCGATAACGTTTCCAACCTGACCTACCAGAACTTTGTCATCTCGAGGATTTATGACTCCAGTGACGCATATATCGTGCTGTACGAGAAGGCCGGATACGAAGTCGGCAAGGTTGCCATTCCGAAGAGCTGGGCCTACCAGGGTACCACGGTAGAAGCCCACAAGACCCACAAGCTCTTCTTCCGCAACCGGATCAAGACGCTCGCTCCGATGATGACCGTCTACTACAAGGACGGTGCGTTCTACAAGGTTATCCTGACCGTTTCCAACAACAAGGGTGACGGAACCTGGGCCGTTGCTCCGAACGGCTACGAGTCCGGCGTCAACCAGGATGCGACGAGCATTGACGTCTCATTCTAGTTCAATTTCCTAGTATCGCCGCGTATATTCCTCCGTCCGGTCCGCCGGGCGGAGGTTTTTCTATGCGGGCTTCGTTATTTACAAAATTGTCATCATTTTATCGTTAATTCGGAACAGTATGGGTAAGCTCTCTCAAGAACAGATTGCTTCATTCGGCAAGTTCGTCAAAAAGCACGGTCATTTCATCATCATCGGCCACAAGGAACCTGACGGAGACTGCATGGCAAGCAGCCTTGGGGTTTCCTATATTCTCGATCACTTCGGCAAAGAATACCTCCTGCTCAATGCCGGTCCCTTCAAGCGCAGCGAAGTCAAGCACTTTGCCCCACTCTTTAAGCAGGAACTACCCTTCATGTCCGAGCAGGACCGGAAGGAAACGGGACTGATTATAGTCGACTGCTCGGAACTCTCCCGGCTGGGAGACGAGCTGAAGGATGGGCTCGAAGGCCTGGACAGCTTTATCATAGACCATCACAAGACCGCCTGTGCGGGGAATACGGCATCAATAATCGACCCGGCCGCCCCCGCCGCCGCCCTGCTCGTCCAGCAGCTCTATGAAGGCCTGGTCGGCATACCGGATACGGAAAAGGCAAAAACCCTCTTCTTCGGCCTCATGACTGACACGGGCTTTTTCCGCTACCTCGGCACAAAAGACGCGGACGTCTTCCGCGCCGCCGCCCGCCTCGTGGAAGCCGGCAGCAATCCCCGTGAGACCTATCAGGAGATGACGGGCGGCAAGCCCTGGAATACGCGGAAGCTGCTCGGCATCATACTGGACCGGGCGGAGCGGCACCTTGCGGGCAAACTCGTCATCAGCTGGGAAACGCAGGAAGACACCAAGAAGTACGGTCAGGACGGCCGCGACAGCGACGCGTTCTACTCGCTGATGCTGGCAGTCGAAGGCGTCGAGGCTGTTGTCTTTGT
>CADBRC010000400.1 GCA_902796985.1 uncultured Spirochaetaceae bacterium | reverse complement strand
TTTCTTTGTCCAGTACGCCAACATCGACGGCGTAACCTGCACGGGACATGCGTTTGACAAGGAGCTGCCCGTCAATCCGCTGGACCGCTGGATTGTGTCCGTCGCGCAGAAGATGGTGGACGACGTACGCGCTGCCATGGACGACTATGACCTGTCCTCCGCGATTGATCCCATGCTTTCGTTCATCGACCAGATAAACAACTGGTACATCCGCCGTAACCGCCGCCGCTTCTGGAAGAGCGGGAACGACTCCGACAAGCTGGAGGCTTACGGCGCGCTCTACTATGCCCTGCGCACCTTCACGCTGGTCGCAGCTCCCTTCATTCCCTTCCTGACCGAGGCGATGTGGCAGAACCTGCGCACGGACGAGGACAAGGAGTCCGTCCACCTGATGGACTATCCGAAGGGTGAGGCGAGGCTCCGCGACGAGAAGCTTGAGTTCCAGATGTCCACCGTACAGCGGGCGGTCTCCATGGGCCACAGCCTGCGCAACCAGTTCAACATCAAGAACCGCCAGCCTCTGGCTTCCGTGGCTCTGGTCACGCGCGACGTTGAGGAAAGAAAAGTCCTCGCTGACATGAAGGACACGATCGCCGAGGAGCTGAACGTCAAGGACGTCATCTTCCATGAGCGGGAGGACGAGCTGGTCGAGTACAAGGCCAAGGCCAACTTCCGCGTCCTGGGCAAGCAGCTTGGCAAGGATATGAAGGCCGCCGCTGCGCAGATTGCCCAGCTGACCGGCGAGCAGATAGCCGAGATCCTGAACGGGGAGAAGCTCGTCTTTGACGTTGCCGGAAAGAGCGTCGAGCTTGACAGCGAAAACGTAGTGGTGGACCGCATTGAGAAGGACGGACTCAAGGTCGTCAACGACGGCACGCTGACTGTCGGACTGGACACCAAGATTACCGACAGCCTGAGTAAGGAAGGCTATGCCCGCGACCTGGTGCGCGGCATCCAGAATCTCCGCAAGGAAAGCGGCTTTGAGCTGACTGACCGCATTAAGCTTGAGGTCTCCGGAGACGAGAAGCTCAAGGGTGCCTTCGAGCAGTTCAGGGATTACATATCTTCGGAGACTCTGGCTTCTCAGGCGGACTGGAAGGACGGTCTTGACGGGGCTGTCAAGATTGAGAGTGACGAGCTTGCCTGGCAGGTCAAGGTCACCAGGCTGTAGTCTGGGGGGAGGAAAGGAAAACTATGAAGAAGACTGTGTCACATATCGGAGCGATTGCCGGAAGGCTTCTGTTTGCAGGGGTCCTTGTTTCTGCCCTCTGTCTGTCTTCCTGCAAGAGCACGCCTCAGGAAACTGAGAAAGAGGAAAAGCCCGTGAAAACGGAAACGGCGGAGGTAGAGGCACCGACCGACCTGAACCCGATTGCCCTGCTTTCCAACGATTCGAGCATCTATGCCCGTCTGCCCGCCCCCAAGCACAAGCTTCTGGTCAAGGAAATCCTCGTAGAGGAAATCCCGAACATACAGGAGGGTGACATCGACCTGATAACGAGTCGTCTGGGAATCGTCTGGACGGGGCAGGGGACGGTGGAAGACAGGTCTCGCACGGAGATTGTCGCGACCGGCAGCATCCCGTCCATCGCCCTGTCCAGCTCGCTGACCAAGGCAAAGGGCTGGACAAAGACCAAGTACAAGGCCAAGAGCACGGAGAAAGCCCTTGCCCTGGGCTATGGCAACGAGTTCCGTTACTACGGACACCCGGACACGAGCTTCAAGATTTCCCTGATGTACAAGGATTTGCTGGGCCTGGCCGGTAACATAGAGCCCTTGCTTGACCGTTGTGCCGTCCATCAGGAGCTGGAGGCCGGCAAGCGGACTGACTGGATTTCCAAGGAGAGCGATGACATTCTCTTTTTCATTACCCGGCCAGGACAGTACCTGCGCAACATGATCGGTGGTACGATAAATATCTCCACCGACTACATCTACGGTAACCTGCGGGCGACCAACTCCGGTGACTACGACATGACGATGAACATGCACATCAGCGATGCGAGGACGATTCCCGCCCTCAAGTCCATGCTGAGCCTCGCATTCGGCCTGACCGGAGGAACAGTGACCCAGACTGACAGTGAGACCCTGACCGTTTCGGGCGTTCCCCTGACGAGGAAGCAGATTGTCGGCGTGATAACCCGCGACCCGATTACGGGCAAGCACTACAACGTCGTTAATGGCAAAGTCACCGAGGAGAACGTGAAATGAGCATGAAAGAAGGAAAGGTCATCCTCAAGGCTGAAGATCTGGACGGTTACCTGGACAAGAGCGATCAGGAGGATTTGGACCGCATTCAGGACATGTACCGGGAGACTTTGGGGTACTTCAACCCGGTCAACAAGGAAGCAATCGTCAAGAGCTTTGACGAGATGGGACATGCGATGCAGGACATCTGCGCCAAGCATCCCAACATAAAGGTTTACTCCTTTGTCACCGAGCAGGGAGCTCATGCCGAGGCGAGCCGGGTCATTGCAAAACTGCGTGACGTTCAGACCGACCACTCGGAGTTCCTCTACTACAGCCAGCGGTCCTACGAGATGCTCTTTCGCCTTGCCTACATCGAGAAAAACACGGACAAGACGGGACACATCATCGTAAAGACGCCGGTCACCGATCCGGTGCAGAACTATGCAGTCCACAAGATTCCGGACATTGACTCCAAAATCGAGAATTCCGTCATGTGCGTCATGCTGCGCGGGGCCCTGCTCCCGAGCATGATTGTCTCCAAGGAGATAGAGGAGTACTCGTCTACGGGCTATGTCACGCCTTTTGCCCTGTTCAAGATAAACCGCGATGATTCCCGCCACGAGAACGATATGCAGTACATTCTGGATTTGGGCAAGTCCTACTTCAACTTTGACGAGCTGGACGGCAAGGACTTGATTTTTGCCGACCCGATGAACGCAACGGGAGGCTCCCTCGTCACGGTCGTCAAGTATCTGATGCAGCAGGGAGTCAAGCCCAGAAGCATCCGGTTCTTCAACGTGATTTCAGCCCTCAAGGGAAGCCTCCGCGTCACGCGTGCTCTGGAAAACTGCTCCTGCTATACCCTCTGGATGGATCCCGTACTGAACGCCAAGGCCTACATTATGCCGGGCCTCGGGGATGCGGGAGACCGGCTGAACGGCACGGACACTAAGGACATGCCGCGCAACATCATTCAGCTCATAGCGGACTACGGTGCGGACATTGCGGGCCTGTACCGGTCCCAGCTGCGCAAGATTGAGCAGACTGTCCTTGGCACGATGTAATTTGGCAGGGGTGGGGGGCGCACTCGTTGCCCTCTCATTGCTTTCTGTCAGTTTCTTCTCCTGCGCTTCCTCTGCACTGGCGATACCCTTCGAGGAGGAGGCGAGGCAGAATAATGCAGCTGTCCTTGCCTATCAGGAAGGGCAGCGTCTGGAAGGGGAGGGCAAGTACCAGAAAGCCGTCGAGTCCTACACGGAAGCACTGACCTATCCCAAAATCCGTGATGCGGCTTTGTACAAGATAGGCCGCCTGTCTACCCTGTCCGAAGACTGGGATCGGGCGGACGAGGCTTTCAGCGAGCTGCTCAAAGATGATCCGGACAACACCGCCGTCCGGCAATCCCTCGCCTATGTCTATTGCCAGTCGGGCAGGGAAGATGAGGGGCTAGAGGCATACCGGGAGTTGCATGAGGAAAAGCCTCACGATGAGAAGATTTTTCAGGGCTACATCAAGGCCCTCAGAATGAACGGTATGAATGAAGAGGCTGAAAGCGAAGAGGCGGCCTATGCCGCCCTCTTTCCTCACCTTATGTCAAAGTAAATGCGCTCTATATAGCTTATCCGCTTAGAAGCATCGTCCCACAAATCGCTCTCAGGGTAATTGCTGACAATCTCCTTGTAACTGGAGAGCGCAGCCTTTATATTGCGGGAAGCAGACGGGGCCTCAAGGACTCTTCCCTTGAGGTACAGGCCTTCGTCTGTGACGGAAGTTGCCTTATCAAAGAAATCTTCCAGATACGAGAGGCTCAGCGCGTAATCCTTTGCCTCATAGGCCGTGCGGGCAAGGGCGAGGACTTCTTCCTCGGAAAGGGCGGATGTGTCCTGCTTATTGCTGGACGCATCGTCTGCCTTTGCGCCCGTTTTCTTTGCCGTACCGGTTGAGGCTGTTTTGTCAGTGGAAGGTGCTGCCGTGCCCGTGCTGGCGGCAGGAGCGGATGAAGAGCCGCTCGTCTGGATGACCGTTGCGGCTTTGTCGTCTTCGCCAGTGCTTGTGCTTTCTTCCAGCTGCACGTAGGTAATCTGTGCAGGTTTGAAACTGTCGTCCTGCTCTTTGGGCAAGTCTGTGACCTGAGCTGACGTACTTGCCTGTGCAGCTTTCTCCTGCTGGGCTGCCGCTACCACTGTGGACTTGGTAAAAGAGGGACGGGGCGGAACGATATCCGCATAGGACGGAGCTGTTATGTGTTCCGCATTCCTGCTTGTCCCGGAGACCGTGACGCTGAGGTAATCGTCAATGTAGCTGCCCGCAAGAACGTCACTCTTGTAGAAGTGCAATACCGCTATTCCGGCGCTTTTTGCCTGAAGGGTAAAGAATGTGTCGCCGTCGCCTATCTCACGCTTCTCATAGCGGAGAATGGATGAGCCTTCCATCTCGCCCAGATATATCCAGCCCGTGCCGGGATAAACGATGTCGAGGTACTGGCCGCCTTTAAGCGTTACTGAGCGGGAGGGGATGATGGGTGGTGTGCCCGCTTCCGTGTCTGCGGGTAGGTCTGTTTTGCTGTGAATCTCAACGCCCTGTGCGAAAAGTGATGTTGTTAACACGAGGGCTGATGCGAAGAATAGTATCTTTTTCACGGAGCTGCCTCCAAAATTGTATCTGATATGTTGTCGTTTGCCTCACCGAGCTTCTTCAGGTTTTGCTCATCCGGTAGGGTAAACCACCTGTCCCGTTCCTCGTTACTCCATTTCTCCCCGGTTACGCGGGAAAAGTAGTAGTCATCGGTCAGGGCCGCCTGCTGCGGGGGAAAAAACTCCTCCCGCTTGGTGAAGTTCTCGGCAGGGAGTTTTTTCTTTGCCCGTATCTTGCCCCCGAACATGAGGGCAAAAAGCCCAAGCACGACGAGAAGCACGAAGAGGGCTATGACAGTCGCCGTAAGCTTGCTGTTTTCTTCTATAAAAGTGCGTATTCTCTCTTTCGCTTCGTCAAATAGTTCCATCATTCGTATTTTCGGCACTTTCAGGCCCGACGTTTAGGCTGTCTACAGGTTCACCGGAACTGTCCGCTTCCTCTGTTCCGTCCGTGATGTCGCCCTGAGACTCATCCGGCAAGTCGTTAGACGGCAACTCCAGGCTGCCATCTGCGATGCCGTCCTGCGACTCGTTCGACGGGAGCTTTAGGCTGCCATCGGGATTGTGTTCGCGGCGGGGCGGGCGGGGCGGGATGATGATGCCTTCCTCCGGCGGCACATCTTCTTCGATGAAGTCATCGTCGCTGGCGATGTCCAGGCGGCGGTCCTCGGGGTCATCGTTCCATTTGACCTGCACGACCTTGGTGATGCCGCTCTCTTCCATCGTGACTCCCAGCAGGCTGGAGGCTGCAACGGCAGTCTTCCGGTTATGGGTGATGACGACGTACTGGCTCACGCTGGCGAATGAGCGGAGGGCCTGCACAAAGCTCGAGACATTCTTGTCATCGAGTGCCGCGTCAATCTCATCGAGGAAACAGAAGGGGCTGGGACGCACCTGGTAGGTCGCGAAGAGGAGGGCAACGGCGGTCATCGTCTTCTCGCCTCCCGAGAGGAGGGCGATGCTCTGGAGCTTCTTTCCCGGCGGCTGAGCGAGTATGTCGATTCCTGATGTCAGCACGTTGGCGGGGTCCACAAGGCGGAGCTCGGCTTTGCCCCCGTTGAACAGGCGGCGGAACATGTTGTGGAAGTTGCGCCGTATCTTGTTGTAGGTCTCAAGGAACAGCTCCGATGATTTGGTGCGGATTTCTTCGGAGACGCGGACCAGGTTCTCAAGGGACTTCTTGGTGTCATCGTAGCTTGCCTGCTGCCGCTCGAACCGCTCCTTTTCCTCATCAAACTGCTCCACGGCCATCATGTTGACCTGCCCCAGTTCCTCAATCTTCCTGCGGGTGGCGGCAAGCCTGCCTTTCAACTCATCCGAGGAGGCGGTAATCTTGTACATCCGCTCCTCGAATTCCATGAGGTCGCGGGAATAGTTGTCCTGGAAGTTCTGCTTGACATTGCGGATTTCGGTATCGCTCTGGGCGACCGTGACGGACAGCTTTTCCAGCCGGGCCTGCCACTTGTTCCGTTCCTGCTGCTTTTTCTCCCGTGCGGACTCCTTGCCGGAGACGTTCTTGCTGCATTCGCTAATCTGTTTGTCCAGCTCGTTCAGAATCCGCGTGACGGCAATTCCTTTCTCCTCCAGCTCGGCAATCTCTTCCTCTGCGTCGCTGATCTGCTCTTCCATCTCCTCGCGCCGCTTGTTCTCCTCAAAAAGCTCGTCCTGCTGCTCGCGAAGGGATGCCTCTTCGGAGGCAAGGCTGCGTTTCGCCTGAGAAATTTGCTGCTCGGTCGCCCCTATCTGCTCCTTCATCCGAGCCTGGGTGACGCGGAGCTTGCCCAATGTTTCCCGGTATTCGTTTATCTTCTGGGTCAGGACTTCGTTGGTTTTCAGAAGCTCTTCGTTTGCCTCCTGTATGCCGTCTGACATGCTGAGGTTCTCTTCAATGGAAGAGTCTATCTTGCGCTTCTTGGTAATGATTCCTTCCGGCGAGAGGAAGTCGTCAATGAACTGAGGTGTCGTCCGGGTGTATTCACCCAAAAGCTCGGACAGGGAGGAAAGCATTTTTCCGATTTCCTCAAATGCCTCTGCCGCGTCGTTTGCGTTCCTAGTCGCGTCTTCCGCCTTGGGGGCAGGAATGGCGGCCATGTCCTTGAAAATATTCAGGCGGCCGTTCGCGAAGATTTTTATCTTCTCAATAGCCGTATCCAGCTCTTCCTTGGCTTTTTTGTTCGCCTGAGAGGAATAGCCTGCATCCTTGAGTTTGCTGTCAAGCTCGGTGACTATGTCCTCGGTAATGTCCTGCAGCTGCTTCTGCAGGGAAGCCCGCTCCTCGGCGAGACTTTTGACTTTCTCTGCGTTGTCTCCAAGTATGCGTTTGTTCTCTTCAATCTGACTGGAGGATTGCCTGATGTTCTCTTCGAAGCCCGCAATGTTGGCTGCCTGCTCCTCAAGCTTCTTCTTCTTGTCGTGCAGGTCCGCGTCCAGGCTGTCTATGTCCTCGTTGTACTCGTCAATCCGCTCCTGAATCCGCTTTATGCGGCTTTCAATCTGGCCTATCTTGTCGGTGACCTCCCGCTGGTGCTCCTTGAGCTGTTTCGCAAGTTCCTTTTTACCGTTCTGTTCGGTACTTAGCTTGATGACTTCCTGCTGCTTTTCGTTTACCTGCTCCTGGAGCTCTTTTATCTTGTCCGTGTTCTCAGTGAGGGTCGAGATGATTTCCTCTATTTCGCGGGCGGCCTTATCCCGCTTCTCTGTTACGTCCTTTAATTCCTGTTCGTTCCGGCTTTTGTTCACCGTGAAGTCTTTCAGACGCAAAAGCTGTATGTCAAGTTCCTCCTGGAACTTCTCTTCATGCAGGGCGCGGTATTTCTTGGTCTTTTCCGCCTGGGTCCTGAGGGTCTCGTAACTCCGCTTGGTCTCGGCAAGTCCAATATCTATCTGGGCGAGGTTGGCGCGGGTTTTCTCCAGCTCCCGCTCCGCGTCGGCGACTTCGGCCTTGCTGCGGCTGATACCGGCGGCCTCCTCAAAGAGGTAACGGCGGTCTTCCGGCTTGGAGGAGAGGATCTGATCAATTTTGCCCTGTTCCATGACTGAATAGGCTGACTTTCCTATTCCCGTGTCCATGAAGAGCTTCCGGACAACGGTTGCTCCAACCTGCTTGCCGTTGATGTAGTATTCGTTTTCGCCGGACCGGTAGAGGCGGCGCTTGAGGGCTATCTCGCTGTCGTTCAGGGGAAGCAGACCTTTGTCGTTCGCAATGGTCAGCGTCACTTCTGCCATGGAGAGGGCGGGGCGGGAGTCCGTGCCGTTGAATATGACGTCTTCCATCGTGGAGGCACGGAGATTCTTGGACTTATTCTCCGCAAGGACCCACTTTATCGCATCCACAACGTTGCTTTTGCCGCAACCGTTTGGCCCCAGCAATGCGGTTATGCCGTCCGCGAATTTTATGAGTGTCCTGTCAGCGAAAGACTTAAATCCATATATTTCAAGGCTTTTTAAAAACACGAAAGTCCCACCTATCTAAAACTCCGCCCATTATAGCAGGAATGGGGGGATTAGGGAAGGGCACTCTCTAAAAACCCGCCTTTAGCTGTTTCCTGCTTGACATTGTATTTGATGCCCGCTATAGTATCCTTAGTTACCGAACAGACGGTAACTAACTGGGAGTGGGGACAGAAATTTTGCCAAGGACGGCGGTATGGAGCAGGAAAGCTCAGTCAGGAATTCCTCAAGGCCCGGCACGCGGGAACGAATTGTCGAGGCGGCTTTCTCATTCTACGGGGACTTTGTGTTCAAAAAAGTTTCACTGTCCCGGATTGCCGACCGGGTGGGCATAAGTAAGCCCGCCATCTTCAAGCACTTCAAGACAAAGGATGCCCTCCTGGAAGAAATGGACGAGAGGGTGTTCTCCCACCTGACGACGGTCCTTCAGGATATGGATCCTATATTGAGGGAGGGGCGGCTGGGCGACGCGCTCTCGCTGATAATCGGCCAGCTTGCGCGGAACAGGGAGGAGACCTTCTACCTCTTTTCCACCCTGCCCGGCATAAAGATAGATTCCGTCCTGATGCGGCTCAGGGAACGGGGTGTAAGGCTCTTTGACGACGTATTCGCCCCTGACGGCTCGGTCAAGGACAAGGACCGATACCTGCTGACAGTCTTCACCAGCTCGACATTCCTCTATTTTCTGCTCTTGTGGTTCTCTTCCTCCAAGGGGGATGAATGCGGGGATGCCTCCCCATTCATCGAAAAGCTCAACTCTTTCATACAGGATGGGCTGGAGGGGCTGGAATGCCTTACTGACTTCGGGGGAATTGAGACTGCCTGCGGCCGGGGCATGTCCGCTGCCCGTCCCGTCAACCGGGCCTTCACGGCCCTTGTGTCGGTCATAGGGAAGAAAGGACTACAGGGAGTGACTGTGGAGGCCATTGCCGGGGAACTGGGTCTTGCCAAGAGCAGCCTCTACTCATCGTTCAGGAGCAAGGACGACATGCTGGCGAGCCTTGTCAGCGAGGAGTTGTCGTCGCTGTATGCCACGATCCTGGAGAGCGTCAGGGGGCTGGAAGGGTACGGCGGTAGAATCTATGCGATAATGAGGACCTGTATGCTGTATTTCATAGCCCGCCCCGGAATCCTCAGCATATTCAAAGGAATTGTCCTTTCCGGCATGCATCCCCTGCTCGCCAAGGGAGCATGTGGTCCGGAACTGGAGGCCCTGGAGAGCATGCCGCCTCTCGTGCCGGCCCTGCCAGACCTTGGGATAAGGAAATTCGACGGCAATCTGCTTTTGTCATGGTTCTTTTCCTTGCCTGCCATGCTCTACCTGCACTGCCAGGGGCAGGGCTGGGATGACGAGGAGATGCTTTTGGCCGTCAGGGTGATGTACGGCTTTTTGTCCTCGGGAATTTCCGGGACTGCGAAAGGAGGCGCATTATGAGTATGTCAGGAGTTTTCGGTATGAGGCGGGGCAGGGGGCTTTGCGTGCTGATTCTCGTTCTCCTTGCTCAGGTTTCGGCCTTTGCCCAGCCTGCCAGGGTGTTCACCGTGGACGAGGCGGTTGATTATGCCGTCAAGAACAGCAGGACATTGAAAAGCGCGGACATAGACCTTGAGATAAAGAGGCGGGCGGCCAAGTACTCCTGGAACGTCTTTGTTCCGACCGTTCAGGCGAGCGGGACGATGAGCCGGCAGAATTCAATCAACATGGACGCGGCGAACAGCTCGATCGACATGGCCAACCAGATGATAGATTTGTCTAACGCGATGGGGAAGATGGGGGCCGCCATGCAGAATCTGCCGTATACGATGATGGGGCAGGAAGGCCCTGCGACATACAGCGAAGTCCCTCATGTCAGTTATCCGGACGAGACCGAGTCCATGCATTGGGCGGCGGTCGGCAACCTGGGGGTCAGCCTGAACCTGAGCCTCGCCTACATCGAGCAGATAAAGGCGAGCAAGTCAGCCTACGAGGGCGGCGAGATAAGCTGGGAGCAGAGCAAGAGGGAAACCGTGACAAGCGTCAAGAAGCTCTTTTACGGCCTCCTCCTGCAGCAGGAGAACATCAAGCTCCAAGAGCAGTCGCTCGAGACTGCCCGCCGTAGGAGCGCGCAGGCAAGGAGCAACTGGGACGACGGCAAGGTTCCGGAACTGAGCTACCTGCAGGCCTACGTTTCATACGAGAACATGAAGCCTTCGGTGGCGGAGGCCAGGCGGACTCTCAACCAGCAGCTGGACACCTTCGCCTTCCTTCTCGGTCTGCCCGTCGGCACCAAGATAACTCTCTCGGGGTCCGTGGAGCCTGTCTACGTGGACCTGGACGCGGACAAGCTTGTCGCCGACTACGGAGGGAACGCGCCGGACATCAAGTCGCTCATGAGCACGAGGGACGGCCTGGTGCACAATCAGAAGGCCCTGAACCTGTCGCTCGCACCCGCGCTCGCCCTGAGCTGGGGCTTCCAGCCCATGCTGACCAATGCCTTCGACACCAACTGGTTCGAGGCGGACAATTGGAAGGACTCCGGCGCGCTCAGTGCGACGCTAGCATGGAACATCACGAACCTGCTGCCCTTCTCGCAGACACGGCTTCAGGCGGCGGAACTCAAAGACAACATCCGCAAGCTTGACATCTCCCTTGAGACTTTGAGGGAAAACCAGAAGATGCAGGTACGCAAGGCGGTGGACACGATGCGGTCATCCCGTGAGCAGATAGAGGCGATGAGCCGGAACATAGACCTGGCCCAGCGGTCCTACCGGGCAATGGAGCAGGCGTATCAGGCCGGAGTGACCGAGCTTCTGGACCTGAAGGATGCGGAGAGTCAGCTGAATCAGACCAAGCTCGGGCTCCTGAGCCAAAAGTTCAACTACATATCCGCCCTGCTCGACCTGGAGCAGCTTTTGAACGTGGATTTTTTGGAGGCTAAATAACATGAGAAAGACAGTGCCTGCCGTGGCCATCTGCATTATCGCGGCATTCAGCATTTCCTCCTGCAAGAAGAAAGAGGCCGCCGCCCCGGTGGCGGAAGAGGAGGAA
>CADBRC010000399.1 GCA_902796985.1 uncultured Spirochaetaceae bacterium | reverse complement strand
TGCCTAGTGGGGATCGAACCCACGACAACCAGATCCACAATCTGGCGCTCTACCGCTGAACTACAGGCACCATCTAATTGACGTTTACGACTATACATCAAAGCATACTTCTTTGTCAATACGGATTATCAAATTTTTTCAAAAAAATTAATTTTTTTTTCGTGTGCCCCGGATTTACCAGGCATGACATGCAGATGGCCTTCATAGCTTCTTATTAATTACAGTCTTTTGACTCCCTTTACCTAAAGAACAAAAATGAGTATTATTGTAGGGTAAAGCATCGTTTTTTTGCATTGAGGTATTATGAGCTACGACAACGACAAAAAGTCGGACGACAAGGATGAGTTTGATCCCTACAACTTCTTCAAGTTGTCCGTGGACGAGAATGATAAGAAGAAAGATGATGGGGGCAAGAAGGGCGGGCCCAACGGCAGACTGCCCTTCTGGGGCATCCTGATTGCGATAGTCGGCATCATCGGCATACTGAACCTGCTCTCATCATCCAGCAGCGAGGGGCAGATTGATTTCTCCGAATTCCGGAAGCTTATCGAGGACGGTAAAATTGTCCGCGTAGAGATGGAGGACAACTATTTCATCGGTTACGGGCCTAATGCAGCGGCCTCGTCCGACTCCCGGGGCAGCATGCTCGACCGTTACTTTGGCCTCATGAGGAGCCAGAGCGATAACCGGGAGGTCTACCGTACGACGGGCGTCCTTCTGCAGAGCTTCATAGAGCTTCTGGATGAGAAGAATGTTGAGTATAAGTTCGTCACCCGGCAGAATTCCTACCTGCTTCAGATCCTGCTGAATTTCATAATCCCCTTCGGCTTTATCTTCTTTATGTATTGGCTCATTTTCCGCAAGATGGGCGGGGGCCTGGGCGGGTCCTTCTTCGGTGTGGGCGGCGGCCGATCCCGTGCGGTCGATGAAGGCAAGGTCAAGACCCGCTTTGCGGACGTGGCGGGTGAGGACGAGGCCAAGGAGGAGCTTGTGGAGATTGTTGACTTCCTCAAGACTCCTAAGAAATACACGGATATTGGAGGAAAAATTCCCAAAGGTGTTCTCCTGGTCGGTCCGCCCGGAACGGGAAAGACTCTGCTTGCCCGCGCAGTTGCCGGTGAGGCGGGCGTTCCCTTCTTCCGCATCTCCGGCTCGGACTTTGTGGAGATGTTCGTCGGCGTGGGCGCAAGCCGCGTCCGCGACCTTTTCCGCACCGCCCGCGAGAAGGCGCCCTGCATCATCTTCATCGATGAGCTTGACGCGATAGGCAAGAGCCGTGTCAACAACCTGGGCGGCAACGACGAACGGGAGCAGACGCTCAACCAGCTCCTGGTCGAGATGGACGGTTTTGACAATGAGAAGGGCCTCATAATCCTGGGAGCGACCAACCGGCCCGACGTGCTTGACGCGGCTTTGCTCCGCCCGGGCCGTTTTGACCGGCAGGTTGTCGTAGACAAGCCCGACGTAAAGGGACGCGAGGCCATCCTCCGCATTCATGCCAAGAACGTCAAGGTTGACGAAGGCGTGGACTTTGACGCGCTTGCCCATGCGACGAGCGGCATGAGCGGGGCAGACCTTGCGAACATCGTCAACGAGGCGGCATTGCTTGCCGTCCGCAACGGCCGGAAGCTCGTTACCTCTGCGGACTTTGACGAAGCTATAGAAAAAACTTTGGTCGGCCTGCAGAAAAAGAGCCGGGTCGTCAAGGAGAAGGAGCGGCACATCGTCGCCTACCACGAGACGGGGCATGCACTGGTCGCTGCCTTTACGCCGGGAAGCGACCCTGTGCACAAGATTACGATAATTCCGCGCGGACTCGGAGCCTTGGGCTACACCCTCCAGCGCAGCGAGGACGAGCAGTTCCTGTACAGCCGCTCAGAGCTCATCGGCCAGGTGGACGTGATGCTGGGAGGCCGTGCTGCCGAGCAGATTGTCTTCGGAGAGATAAGCACCGGGGCGAGCAACGACATTTCCCGTGCGACCGGGGTTATCAGGAGCATGATAACCGACTACGGTATGAGCGACCGCTTCCGTAATGTCGCACTTGGAAAAAGCGGCAAGGGCTATGGCGGGCCGCAGGAGCCTGAGCTTGTGCGCGAGTACAGCGAGGAGACCCAGAAGTACATAGACGAGGAGATAGCCCGCCTAATGCAGGAGCGCTATACCCACGTTCTGAATCTGCTCGGCAAGCACCGGAACCTGCTTGAGTACATCGCCAAACGCCTGCTTGAAAAAGAGAGCATGGACAAGAATGAGTTCGAAGAGATAATTAAGGCGGAGAGCCACTGCGCCGAGCTTGAGGCGGAGGCGGGCAAGAAAGCCGACAACGAGCGTTACGTCAAAGCGAGCGCAGTGCTTTCTACGGAGCAGCCGCCGGAGGAGCCGTATATACCGGCTCCAGAGATACCCGCCGGTACTTTCCCTGAGGAAGTGGATATAGGGGAGGATGTCCCGGTTCCAGAAAAAGCTCCAGAGGCGGAAAAGCCCAAGCGGCGGTCCAGTACGCGGCCTAAAGCGCAGCGGACAACCCG
>CADBRC010000398.1 GCA_902796985.1 uncultured Spirochaetaceae bacterium | reverse complement strand
ATTTCTCCATCAGCCTGTCGATTCCGTTCTTCTTAAAGAGGTTGGCATAGCCCCGCGCACTCATCCCCATGCTGTCCTTGAGGTCGGCGTTCGCTCCGTTCTTGAGCAGGAGGTCTACGATTCTGTAGTCCCCGTTACCGACTGCAAGGACGAGAATCGGCTGCCCGTCCGAACTGACGACGCTGAGGTCTGCCCCCGCCTCTATAAGGTACTCGGTTATCTCGAAGTTCTTGCGCCAGACCGCGTCCATGACCGGCGTGTAGCCCCGGTCGTGGGAGACGGCGTTTATCTCGGCCCCGTTATCAAGGAGCCACTTCACCTTCTCGAAGCACTCGTTCCTCGCTGCAATGCAGAGCATGGGAACCCCCTCCCCGTTGAGGGCGGAGGGAATCATGCCGGCATTCAGGAACAGCTCGCAGATTTCGGTCTTGTCTTTTGCGATGTAGTGGGCGAACATGTCGCTCGTAAAGGGAATTCCCAGCGTCAGGAGCCGCTGCAGGGAAGAAAGCTGCCGTTCTTCCACCTCGTAGAGCTCGTAATTGTTCGTTACGTACTTGATCAGGCTGTTGATGTCGTCGAAGCAGCGGAAGAAGGTCTGCCCATCCACCTGTATCTTCTCGTAGCGCTTCTCGTACTGGCCGCCCGTGTGGATGAATGTCATCGTCTTCTCACCGAGGAGCAGGCCCAGGAAAGCCGCGTAGTCCGGATTGGCCGCCATCTTGCAGGAGTCTATGACGATGCAGTGGGATGCCGACATGGCTTTATGGACATCCTTGGTCAGTGATTCTATCTTGGAGTCCTGCGACAAGAAGACCTCCACGTACTCGGCGTTCTGCGAGTCCAGAAAGTTCTCGACCAGAGAGAGGTTCTTGTCCAGCATGTCAGGGGCGGCTATCATCCACTTCATATAAGTAATTATACCGCAAGGAAAGAAGTAAAACAAGAAGAATTTCTTTCTGTTTCTGTCTGTACTGTACATTTTCCCTGTTTTTTGCTAGACTATGGCTTTAGTATGCCGTTGAATCCATCTATACATAAAGTCATGGTCATTGGATCGGGGCCGATTGTCATCGGTCAGGCCGCCGAATTTGACTATGCCGGAAGCCAGGCCTGCAAAGCCTTGAAGGAGCAGGGGCTTGAGGTCGTCCTTGTGAACTCCAATCCTGCTACCCTTATGACCGACCATTCCATGGCGGGCCACATTTACATAGAGCCGCTCATCCCCGAGACGATAGAGCGGATAATCGAAAAAGAAAAGCCCGACTCCATCCTCTCCTCCCTCGGAGGGCAGACGGGGCTGACCCTCTGCATGGAGCTGGCCAAGTCAGGCTTCCTTGCGAGCCATAACGTCCGCCTGCTCGGTGCCAAGCCCGAGACGATTGACAAGGCAGAGGACAGGCAGCTGTTCAAGGACACGATGGAGGCAATCGGAGAGCCCTGCATCCCGAGCAAGGTCGTCACAAGTCTGGAGGATGCACTCGCCTATGCGGACAACGAGATAGGCTACCCCGTCATCGTCCGTCCCGCCTTTACGCTCGGAGGAACCGGCGGCGGCATAGCGGCAGACCACAAGGAACTTGAGGAGATTGCCCAGAACGGCCTGCACCGCTCGCCGATACACCAGATTCTGGTAGAAAAATGCGTCTCCGGCTGGAAGGAAATAGAGTTCGAGGTCATGCGCGACCATGCGGGCAACGTGCTTACCGTCTGTTCCATGGAGAACTTCGATCCGGTCGGCGTGCACACGGGGGATTCCATCGTCATTGCACCCGCCGTCACGCTGAGCGACAAAGAGTACCAGATGCTCCGCTCGGCCGCCCTGAACATCATAAGTTCCCTGGGCATGGAGGGGGGCTGCAACTGCCAGTTCGCCCTGAACCCGGACAGCTTCGAGTACGCGGTCATCGAGGTGAACCCCCGCGTCTCCCGTTCTTCTGCCCTCGCCTCCAAGGCAACCGGCTACCCGATTGCAAAGGTCGCGGCCCTCATCGCGATAGGCTACAATCTGGACGAGATACCCAACTTCGTCACCCAGAAAACGGCGGCATGCTTTGAGCCTGTCCTGGACTACGTGGTCGTCAAGATGCCAAAGTTCCCCTTTGACAAGTTCGTCTACGCAAAGCGGACGCTCGGAACCCAGATGAAGGCGACCGGCGAGGTCATGTCCATCGGCTTCAGCTTTGAGCAGGCAATCATGAAGGCCGTGCGCGGAGCGGAGGTCGGCGTGGACAGCCTGAACCTGCCGGTTTTCGAGGAAGAAAGCGACTCCGACATAAAGCGGAGGGTCGGCGAGTGTACCGACCAGAGGATTTTTGCCATTTTCCAGGCCCTCAAACGGGACATCCTCTCCGTGGACGAGATACACGCGGTTACCAGAATCGACAAATGGTTCCTGAAGCATCTGGAAAAACTCTCCGACATGGAGAAGCGCTTCGGCGGCATAAAGGCGGGGAAAGGCGAACTTACGGCTGACCTCTATATGGAGGCAAAGCGGCTCGGCTATCCCGACAAGGTGATAGAGCGCCTTTCCGGCGTGAAGATTCCCGGTTCGTCCGGAATCCTTTCGGAAGCGGAGGAAGCAGCCCGCCTCGCGGCAGCAGGCAAGCTCGCCCACGTGAGCCCGGGCTACAAGATGGTCGACACCTGCGCGGGCGAGTTCAACGCAGAGACCCCCTACTTCTACGCGGGTTACAACAAGGCGAACGAGGCTGCCGAGTTCATCAGCGAGCGGGAGAAAGCCGGCAAGAAGTCGTCCAAAGGAACGGTCATCGTACTCGGTTCCGGTCCCATCCGCATCGGTCAGGGAATAGAGTTCGACTACGCCTCCGTCCAGTTCGCATGGTCGCTCAAAAAGCTCGGCTACGATGTCGTTACGATAAACAACAACCCGGAAACCGTCTCGACGGACTTTGACACGTCGGACCGCCTCTACTTTGAGCCGCTGACACCCGAAGACGTGATGGGCGTTTACAATACCGAAAAGCCCAT
>CADBRC010000397.1 GCA_902796985.1 uncultured Spirochaetaceae bacterium | reverse complement strand
TTTATGCGGGAGACCAGACTTGAACTGGCACAGCTCGCGCCACTAGCACCTCAAGCTAGCGTGTCTACCAATTCCACCACCCCCGCATTATATGGGAACAGAACAAGGTCACTCTGGAAAGCTGCCCCTGAACTGAAATGTATGAATATGATAAAGAATTGCGGGATTTTAGTCAAGTGGGAAACGAGGGAATTCGCAGCTTGATTTTCCGCCCGGAAGCTGCCTCCCGATTCTTTCAGGAAGGTGAGCTGGCCCGCACCCCCTTTTTCCGAAAAAATCTATGGATAATTCCGCTGTTATGTGATAAGATAGATAAGTATGGCGTACTTTCCACTTTTCGTGAACCTGAAGCACAAAGAGGTCCTGGTCCTGGGCGGCGGCAGCGTTGCCTTTCAGGAGATGGCCACATTTTTGACCTTCGAGCCGAGGATTACCCTCGTGGCGGAGACGGTCGAGCAGAACCTTGAAGTGCTTATCGGAGCCTACTCCAGCCAGGTGCAGTACGTGAAGGCCAAGCCCACGCTGGAGCTCATCCAGTCGCTGGACTGCACCCCCACGCTCGTCATCGTCACCCTTGAGGATGTCGCCCTCAACGCCGAGATTTATGAATACTACAAGGGAAAGAACGTCCTCGTCGAGGACATATCCAGCCGCAACAGGTGCGACTTCATCTTCCCCGCCATAATCAAGAGGGGGGACGTGGTGTGCGGCATCTCGTCCAGCGGCAAGAGCCCGCACGTCTCCCAGTTCATCAAGACCCTCATCGAGGGCGCGCTGCCGCAGAACATCAGCGAGATAAACGAGCACATGGAGGAAATCCGCCGTGCCGTCCGCCAGTCCATCAGTGACCCGGCCAAAAGGTCGCGCACACTGCAGGCGATTTTCATGCGGCTCATCGAGGACGACAACCAGACCTCGGATGCGGAGATAGACGGAATCATCGCAGATGCGGAACTCTAAGAAAAAGACATTACGGTTCATCCTTATATTCCTTACAACCCTCGCGGTCCTGATCACCATAGGTTTCGCCGTGATGACGAGGATTGAAAGCAGAAAGCGGGAAAACGCGGGCTACATCGCCGAAAACGCCATCGGCCGCATGCAGAACGTCTATTCCAACTACATGCTCTCCGCCAAGAACGTCGGCGGCTACGTAGAAGCGAACAGTGACCACTACGAGGAGGGCGTAGAACCCATCGCCGAAAACTACCTCAGGAACATTTACGGCATAGCAAGCCTGCAGATTGCCCCGGACGGAATTACCCGGATGTGCATTCCCGCCGGCAGCGGAGAGCTGGGGTACAATTCCTTCACGCAGGACACGAGGAAGAAGGACGTGGCCAAGTCGCGGGACTCGGGGCTCCCCGTACTGAGCGGCCCCTATTCCATAGAGCCGGGCAGGGACAGCCTTATCCTGCGCGTGCCGATTCAGATTAAGGACGATAACGGTGCCGAACGCTTCTGGGGTTTTTCCAGTGTCGTCATAGACCTGGAGCAGTTCTTCAAGGTTGCAGGCATAAAGAAAATCAACGACCTGGGCTATTCCTACCAGATATGGATGCACGACGAGGCCGATGACCTGATTTTTGACGGCATCATCGGCGAGTTCGCCTCTCCGGTCACCAAAGTCTTCAAGTACGGCGACAAGGACTGGTACGTGTACATTGAGCCGGAGGACGGCTGGATCGCCAAAAGGGAGACGACGCTCTTCATCGCGGCGAGCTTCGTGCTGACATTCATCCTTACCATGCTGGACTCCCTTGCAGCCGGAATGATACAGAAGAACATCGCCCTCAAAAAGCAGACCCAGCGGCTCCGCCAGTCCGAGAAGAACGAGCGGATCCTGCGCAACAGCTACGAGGCCGCGGTCGAGAGCGCAGAGCTGTTCCTCTGGGAGCTCAACCTGAGCGACGGCAGCGCGAAGCTGAGCGACAACCCCTTCACCAAGCGCTTCGGCGAGCTGCACAAGATACCCAAGGAAATCCCCAGCCTCATCCAGTACGCCCGCGAACACTGCGCGGAGAAGGACTTCCAGGCCCTGGACGACATCTTCTCCAGCATCCGCCGGGGCAACAGGAACGTCAGCACGCAGATTCATTTCCGTTCCGACGGAGATCAGCGGATACATACGGTGAAGATAACCTACCTCATCATCTGCGACGACTACGGCAAGGCCGTCAAGGGCTACGGGGCGGCGCAGGACCTGACCGAGGACAGTGCGAAAAGGGACGGCTACAATCAGGAGCGGGCTTTCTTCTCGTCCTACCAGGGGCAGGACATGGTGCTGCGGGTCAGGGTGGATCTGACGACCGACGAGATACTGGACTGCAAGCCCTACGTGCAGTCGCTGATCGGAACCAGCTACAGCGATGCAACCGCAAGCGGCAAGGGAATGGAATTCCTCATAGAGAACGGCAAGCCCGCCAAGGAAGTTCTGGAACGCAAAAAGCTGCTGCAGAACTTCTCAATGGGTACCAGGCTCAGCACCTACGACTACAAGATAGGCAAGGTCGGTTCCCAGATGTCCTGGGCACAGGGCGTAGCCAAGCTGTTTGAGTCGCCGGACAACAACCACGTGGAGCTGTTTTTCTACGCCTACAACATCTCCAAGCAGAAAAACGAGCAGCTGCTCATCGGCAGCGTCATCAACTCCGTTTATGAGAAGATAGGAATCATCGACCTTCCCGAAGGGAACTTCAGGAATTTCATCGTCAAGAAAGAAATAATTTCGGACAGCGGAGTGTCCTACGACGAGTACATGCGCGGTACCGAAGCCTCCCGCCACATCCCGGAGCTGGACCAGGCGAGTTTCATCGAGGCGGTCAAGCTGGAAACCGTGCGGCGGGAGCTGGAGGGGCAGGAGCAGTATGTCTACCGGACCCCCTACCTGGAGATGAAGGACGACGGCAAGGTCCGCAACAGCTACAAGCTGCTCCGCTTCTTCTACATCGATGAAATCCACTCGGGCATCATCGTCTGCGTCTCCGACGTGACCCGGCAGAGCGAGCGGGAGATGGCACAGAAGGAGGCGATGAAGGTGGCCCTGGCCAGAGCGGAGAACGCAAGCAAGGCCAAGAGCGAGTTCGTCTCCCGCATCAGTCACGACATCCGTACGCCGATCGGGGCCATCCAGAACCTGACCCAGTTCGCCAAGAAGGACGCGGACAACAAAGACAAGCTGATGCACGATCTGGAGCAGATAGAAACGAGCAACCAGTTCCTGCTCTCCCTCATAAACGACGTACTCGACATCTCCAAGGTGGACAAGGGGCAGATAAAGCTCACCCCCGAGCCCTACCCCTACCGGGAATACATAGACGGGCTCAAGAACATCATAGAGCCGATGTGCCTGAACAAGGGCCTGCACTGGCAGATCAACGACACGGAGAAAGGCTACGGCGGCGCGGCCGTCGTAGACCGCATCCGCCTGAACCAGATAACGCTGAACCTCCTGTCCAACGCGGTCAAGTACACGCCGGAATGCGGGGAGGTGACGTTCACATCCAAGAGCCACAGGACCGATGACGGCGGCTTCGTCCTCGCGTTCGAGGTCAAGGACACCGGTATCGGCATGAGCGAGGACTTCCAGAAGCACATGTTCGAGGAGTTCTCCCAGGAGTACGACAACTCCCAGCGGCCCAAGGGCATCACCGGGACGGGCCTGGGGCTCGCGATCGTCAAGCGCATGGTGGACCTGATGGGCGGAACGCTGAGCGTGGAGAGCGCGCTGGGCGTGGGGACCACCATAAACGTGGAGATCCCCTGCGAGTTCCAGACCGACGAGCAGATGCTGGAAGCCGGCAAGAAGAACGCGGACTACGAGAAACAGAACGAGGACGCGCAGATAAGGCTTCCGGGCAAGGTCCTTCTCGCCGAAGACAACCCCATCAACGTGGACATAGCCATGACCATACTGGACATGTTCGGCTGCGAGGTGGACCATGCGGAGAACGGCAAGGAGGCGGTGGAGATGTTCGCCTTCTCCAAGCCAAAGGAGTACTCGGTCATCCTGATGGACATCCAGATGCCCTTCATGGACGGCTACGAGGCGACCAAGAGAATCCGCGCGCTCAAGCGGGACGACGCAAAGGTCATCCCGATTATCGCGATGACCGCCGATGCGTTCGAGGACGCAAGGCAGCGGGCATACGATGCGGGCGTAGACGACTACCTGACCAAGCCGCTGAACCCCAAAGAGCTCAAGCGCCGCCTGCTGGACATCAGCTAAATCCTGCTGGACATCAGCTAAATGCAGCCCATCGCCGCGAGGATGAGGCTTGCCGAAACCGTCGCGGCAGTCTCAGTCCTCAGGACCCGCTTTCCCATGCTCAGGAGGCGGAAGCCCGCCCCCGTAAGCAAATCCCGCTCCCTGTCCGTCCAGCCCCGCTCGCTTCCTATCGCAGAAGCCGTGAGGACCCTAGGCCACCAGAAGATTTCCTTGACGCCGTTCAAATAGAAGGGCAGACGGTCCTCCGCGCTCACGTTATCCATCGCAAGCCTGATTGTCCGCTCGTAATTCTCGGCCTCCTGTGCAAACCACTCCAGGGCGGAGTCGAGGTCGGGACGGATTATCACGCGGGGGACGTGGGTGCTCGCCGCCTGTACCGTCCCCTCCAGAAGCATCTTGCGGCACTCCCCCTCGTCATACAGGGCAGACTTGAGGTATGACTTCTCCACCAGATCCGTCCCGCAGAGGCAGACGGAGGAAACCCCGAGGCCCGCAATGTCGCGCAGGAGCCGCTTGAGCTGGATGGGACGGGGAAAACCTATCAGCATCGTGAGGGGGTAGAGGGGCTTGCCGTCCCCCTCCGGCGTGAACGAGAACGAAAGCGTTCCGCCCTTGTAGCTCTTGCCGTTCGGAGCAGTCATTTCCCGGGTGTCAATCCGCTCGATGCGGGCTGTTCCGGACGCGCCGTCTATGACCCCGGCGGCAAAGCTGTCCCCTTCCTTCTTGTGCAGGACAGACAGCAGGTGCTCCGCCCGTCCGTCACGCAGGTCCAGGGGGGCATTCAGTTCTTCAGGGGCAAAAAGGCAGATGTTCATAGGGCTAGGATAGCACAGGAACGCTTTAAATTCCAGCAAGGGAGACCGCGTAAACCTTGATGGGCAGCTCCTTGCCCCGGATGTGTGCGTCGTCCACGAAGGAGAGGCGGGGGCTGCCAGAGTCCGGCCCGCCCGCCGCGGGAGACTGCCCGCCGGAAGTCAGCTTGCTGGAAGTCAGCTTGCTGGAAGTCAGCCTGCTGACCGTGCTCTCCGAGACGAGGATGTCCGTGCCGTAGTCCTTGCAGAGCGACTCGATGCGGCTTGCGGTGTTCACGGTGTCGCCGATTATCGTATACTCCATCCGCTCCCTGCTGCCGATTGTCCCGGCGAATACGCTCCCCGTGTGTATCCCTATCCCGAAGCGGACGGGCGGCTTGCCCTGCGCCGCGTACTGCCGGTTCAGGTCCGCGAGGGCAGAGCGCATCTCCACGGCGGCATTGAACGCGTCCTCCGCATGCTGTTCCGACGGGACGGGCGCGCCGAACATCGCCATTATCGCGTCGCCGATGTACTTGTTTATTATTCCGTTGTTCCGCGAGATGCAC
>CADBRC010000396.1 GCA_902796985.1 uncultured Spirochaetaceae bacterium | reverse complement strand
TGATGCACACGATGGAACGCTATTTTACGAACGGCGGCAACATGGAGCTGACGGACACGATGGCGGAAGCCCTGCTGCGGACGGTGAAAGAAAACGCGAAGATACTCGTGAAGGATCCGAAAAATTACGATGCACGCGCGGAAGTGATGTGGGCGGGAAGCCTTTCCCACAACGGGCTTACCGGCTGCGGAAACGACGGCGGCGACTGGATGACCCACACGCTGGAACATGAGCTGGGCGGCCTGTACGACGTCGCCCACGGAGCAGGGCTTGCCGCGATCTGGGGCAGCTGGGCCCGCTATGTGTACAAGAACTGCCTGCCCCGCTTCAAGCGTTATGCCCTGAACGTCATGGGCGTCGCCAATTCCGGCAGCGACGAGGAAATCGCCCTCAAGGGAATTGAGGCAATGGAGGATTTCTACCGCGAGATCAAGATGCCGACGAACCTCCGCGAGCTGAGCGTGAAGGCGACGGACGAAGACCTTGCCCTCATGGCCCACAAGTGCGCGGTCGGTGTCGGCGGCGCGATGGGTTCGGCGCGGCTCCTCCACGAAGAGGACATGCTTGCGATTTATACGATGAGCAAATAAACAGAACAGCGGGGGGGGCATCACTCCTCCGCTGCCGCCCGCCCCATCTGCGGTCATCCGCCCGCTGCAAAGACGGGGCAAAAATACACGGAAAAATGAATTAATACACTGGAAAGTGAAAAAATACACGGGAAAGTGATAAAGAATAAAGCAAAAAGTTGATAAAAACAACATTTTTGTTTATACTTTGGGCTATAATGCTCAGGATTATATACGGCAACTGTCCGGAAGCGATATTCAACACCTCGCTGTATTTCAACAACAGCTATCTGGACAACTGGATAACCGGAAGCGACTTCGCGCGGAAAGTGATAAAGAAAATCGACCGGGCGGACATCCTGAGCGCACAGGCCATAGACAGCAAGGCGTTGGGCGTCATCCCCGTCACGCAGCTTTCCGGCGGCGTAAAGACGCTGCTTCTGATCTTGAACGAACCGGAAAAAATATTCAACGCCTCAACCTGCGGCAACAACTGCGCCAAATACATACTGGAAATCGCGAAGC
Organism: uncultured Spirochaetaceae bacterium; assembly: GCA_902796985.1. GTDB lineage: Bacteria > Spirochaetota > Spirochaetia > Treponematales > Treponemataceae > Treponema_D. The sequence continues at coordinate 2,923 of CADBRC010000396.1, read as the reverse complement.
TAGTGGACAGGGACGTTACGATAAACCTGCACCACATCATGGACTTTGGGGACGGAGACTTCACCATACGTATTGAGAATACGGGAACGGTCGTACACAACATGAAGGAACTGCTTCCGCCAGCCTTGGACTGCATACGTCAGGAGGCGCACGTTGAAGGGGAGCTTTGAGGTGACGGTAAAGAACCGCCGGCTGCAATACAAGTTCAAAATATACAGGAACATAACGATCCTGCGCGGGGACAGCGCGACGGGAAAGACGACGCTCATCGACATGATACAGGCATATCAGAACGGCGGTGCAAACAGCGGAGTCCAGATTTCCTGCGGCGTGCATTGCGCCGTGCTGACGGAAAGCAACTGGCAGCTGAACCTTTCGGAAATCCACGGCAGCATCGTCTTCATCGATGAAGGAAATCCATTCGTCGCATCAAAGGACTTCGCCGACGAGGTGCGCAAGGGCGACAACTATTTTGTCATAGCGACACGGAACCCGCTCTACAACTTGCCGTACAGCATAACGGAGATATACGGAATCAAAAACAGTTCCGGCAACAGGTATCAGGGGACAAAACGCCTATACAGCTCCTTCTACCCGCTGTATGCAGATACCGTGACAATCAGCCCCCAGCTTGTGATTGTTGAGGATTCCAATTCCGGATTTGAATTCTTTCAGCACATCTGTGAACATTTCTCCATCCCTTGTGTAAGCGCACGGGGAAAGACAAACATCTGCAATGTTGTAGAATCGTGCGATGCGGAAAACATCCTGATAATCGCAGACGGGGCTGCATTTGGCCCGGAGATTGAAAACCTCCTGTTCTTGAACCGCATAAAGAATCTCGGAATCTTCATGCCGGAGTCATTCGAGTGGCTGCTGCTCAAAGCAAAGCTGCTGGAAGATTCGACCATAGACAGGATCCTTGAGAATCCGTCTGACAGCATAGACTCGTCCCGGTATTTCAGCTGGGAACGTTTTTTCACGGAACTGCTTGCCGAAAGGTCAAAGGGGACCTATCTGGAATACCACAAGGCAAAGCTGAACCCCAGCTACCTCCAGAAAACCGAACTTGCAAAGGTCGAGGCCTTACTGCCTCCGCTATTTCCAGCGGAGATGTAAGGCGGGCAGGTCGCCTCGTCCCGCCCGTCCCTTCTGCGGTCATCCGCCCAGAACCGTGAACGAGGTACCGCTGCACAGGTCCTTGTATACCTTGTGTCGCGTTCCGTCTTCGTCCACCGCATACTCCGAGAGCTTCTTCACGCCCACGGCCACAGCACCGGCAAAGACAACTCCGGCTACAAACCTCTTCATCATACAGACCTCCTTAGTCTTGGTGTAAGAACAGTATAAACCGGCTACCATGACAAATAGTGTCGTGGATAATTTTTTTTCTTGCCCCAGTCCGCCCCTTGTGTTATCATGGAACTATTCGGAGGAAACAGCATGAACAAAGAAGACGCAAAGTCGCCCAAGCTCACCGTTCCGCAGATCATTTCGTACTGCACGGACGAGCTGGGGATAACGTTCAACCTCATGGGCGAGGAGGCGGCCATGCAGTTCCTCCAGAAAAACAATTTTTTCTTCCGCCTAAAGCTGTATGCCCAGACTTGCACGGAGCAGACCAAGAAGGGCAAGTACAAGGGGCTGGATTTCGGCCATCTGGTTGAGCTTTCTACCATAGATATGTTCCTGCGCAAGCTCCTGTTCAAGATGACTGTAGACCTTGAGCACTACCTGAAGGTGAAGCTGGTCAACGACTGCCAGACGAACCCGGCTGACGATGGGTATGAGGTGGTCGAGAACTTCCTGAGAGGGCATGAAAGCGTGCGTGCCTATATACGGCAGTTTGCGGGCGGCAACTTCTACGGGGCCAACATGTTTAGCGAACACGTACAGTCCCCCGCCGTGTGGAACTTCGTGGAGATGATGCCTTTCGTGGACTTCATAAGCTTCTACGGCTTTTACTACAGGGAGTTCCGCCAGGAATGCACATACGTCAAGCATTTCGACTCCGTCCGCCGCCTGAGAAACGCCTGCGCCCACAATAGCAGCCTCATCAGCTCCTTCAAGCAGGTGCCGAACTTCAGGTACGACATGGACACGAGTTTCGAGCTGCTTCAGGGCGGATTGGGCATAGGAAACGGGGTCATCTCCAGCAGCATGCGGGTGCCGGTGCTGAACGACTTCGCGGTTATGCTGTCCGTCTACACACGCCTGGTTTCTTCCCCGATGGTGAAGGAGAAGACCTTCCAAGAGATGAAGGACTTCTTTGACGGCAGAATGGTCGCCCACAAGGACTACTTCGAGTCGTACACCGACGTGAAGAGCGCCTACCGCTTTGCCCGCTGCGTCCTTGAGTATTACTCGGGAAAATAAGTGTCCCCCAGCCCTGCCTGCCGTTCAGTAGACTACGCCGGGATTCTGTTCCGTGTTGCGGCTTCCGCACTCGGGACACTTGGTGCCGAACGGCGGCGGAAGGGGGGCGGGCGTGCCTAACAGCATCTCCAGTACCCCCTTCTCGCAGTTACGTCTCTATTTTGTTACCGTATCTCCGAACAGGTCGGAAAAAGTCATGACAGCAGGGCTCTACAGTTCGTGCAGAACACTTTCCTAATGTCTATCCCTCCACGACCTTCCAGCCGCCGAGGGTACGGGTCTGCGAGTCAAAGTTCGCGCCTACCTTGAAGAGCTTCTTGGGTTTGCCGTCTGCCCTGGCGGATACCTTGTAGGGTATCAGGTATCCCTTGGAATCTATCTGCGCGAGGGCCTCCTCCACCGTCCCGTCCAGCTTGAACTCGAATACGTAGACAGCCCCATCCGTCTCCACGACCATGTCGCTCCGTCCCGCCGCACTCGTCTCCTCGGTCCTGACTCCGAAGGGCGTACAGAGGCGGGCGATCAGGAAGAAGACGGTCTTGTAGTG
>CADBRC010000395.1 GCA_902796985.1 uncultured Spirochaetaceae bacterium | reverse complement strand
TGCGGAATCGGAAAGTGCGGCCGCTGCAACATCGGCAACAAGTTCGTCTGCAAGGACGGACCGGTGTTCAGCTTTGACCAGCTCGGAGAACTTCCACCAGAGTATTAATAGGAGAATACGTTTATGGCAGAGAAAGAAATGGCAACCATCTATATTTTCGGAAAGAAATATGATGTTCCCGCTGAACTCACGATAATGAACGCGATGGAGTATGCGGGCTACCAGCTCAAGCGCGGCTGCGGCTGTAGGAACGGCTTCTGCGGCGCCTGTGCGACGATTTACCGGATAAAGGGCGACAACCAGCTCCAGACTTGCCTGGCCTGCTCCAAGAAGGTCGAGAACGATATGTACATCGCCACCCTCCCCTTCTTCCCGCTTGTCAAGCAGGTCTATGACATCAATAAGATCAAGCCCGAGCAGCAGGTGATGATGCAGCTCTACCCGGAGATTTACGCCTGTGTCGGATGCAACGCCTGTACGCGCGCCTGTCCTCAGGAGCTGAACACGATGCAGTACATCGCTTACGCCCAGAGGGGCGACTTCGCCAAGTGCGCGGACCTCTCCTTTGACTGCGTTATGTGCGGATGCTGCTCTTCCCGCTGTCCGGCCGGAATCAGCCACCCGCAGGTCGCAGAGCTTGCCCGCCGCCTGAACGGAAAGTACCTGCAGCCTGAGACCCAGCACCTGCTTGACCGCGTGAAGGAAATCGACGAGGGCAAGTGCGAGGAAGCAATCAAGAAGCTCGTGGCAATGTCCACCGGCGACAAAGAGCAGATTAAGAACCTGTACAACAACAGGGAAATTGAGAAATAAGGGGGCGGATGATGTACGGAAATTACTTGGACGACGCAGCAAAGATTGTTGCTGAAAAACGCGCTGAGAACCTGAAATTCGAGCATGTGCGCCTGACGGCGGACGAGAAGGACCAGCTGCTCAAGGAGTACCATCCCGACCGCATCGCCTCCCAGTTCGTGGAGCTTAAGATCGGACCCAACAAGGGACAGAAGGCTCCGATAGAGCTTGCGGAGATGCTGCAGGCCAAGCCCCGCCTGGAGCCGGAGAAGATTGACCTGAACAAGGTCAACTACGAGGCTGATGTCCTCGTCATCGGCGGAGGCGGAGCCGGTACTTCTGCCGCCATCATGGCAAGCGAGGCCGGTGCAAAGGTCCTCCTCGTGACCAAACTCCGCGTCGGCGATGCGAACACGATGATGGCTGAGGGCGGAATCCAGGCAGCTGACAAGCCGAATGATTCCCCCGCCCAGCACTATCTGGACGCCTTCGGAGGCGGACACTTCGACGGAAAGCCCGAGCTGGTCTACACGCTCGTCAACAAGGCTCCCTCCGTCATCAAGTGGCTCAATGACCTCGGCGTCGAGTTCGACAAGGAAGCCGACGGCACCATGGTGACCACTCACGGAGGCGGAACCAGCCGCAAGAGGATGCACGCCTGTAAGGACTATTCCGGTGCTGAGATAATGAGGACCCTCCGCGACGAGACCTTCAACCGCGAGAGCAGCATCACGGTCGTGGACTTCACCGCCGCAATCGAGATCATCAAGAACGACAAGGGCGAGGCCGCCGGAGCCGTCCTGATGAACATCGAGACTGGAGAGATCCGCATCGCAAAGGCAAAGGTCGTCATCATCGCGACCGGTGGAGCAGGCCGCATGCACTATCAGGGCTTCCCCACCTCCAACCACTACGGAGCGACGGCGGACGGCCTCGTGCTCGCTTACCGTGCGGGTGCCAAGCTGCTCTATCAGGACTCCCTGCAGTACCACCCGACCGGAGCCGCCTACCCCACGCAGATCCTGGGCAAGCTCGTCACCGAGAAGGTGCGCTCGCTCGGCGCCAAGCTGATCAACAAGGACGGCGAGGTCTACATCCACCCGCTCGAGACGCGCGACGTGAACGCCTCCGGAATCATCCGCGAGGTCAAGAACGGACGCGGCGTGAAGAACGAGGTGCAGGATGCAGTCTGGCTTGATACCCCGATGATCGAGATGATTCACGGCGAGGGAACGATTCTCAAGAGCATTCCCGCCATGTACAAGATGTTCATCAAGTACGGCATCGACATCCGCAAGGAGCCGATTCTCGTCTACCCGACCCTGCACTATCAGAACGGCGGAGTCGAGATTGACAAGACCTGCCATTCCAACGTGCCGAACCTGCTCGTCGCGGGCGAGGCATCCGGCGGCGTGCACGGAACGAACCGCCTGATGGGCAACTCCCTTCTGGATGTCGTCGTCTTCGGACGCGAGGCCGGAATCGAGGCGGGCAAGATGTTCAAGAACATCTCCCTTACGGACAATGCCAAGCTGACCCTCAATCACGTTAAGGACTTCGAGAAGGAGCGCGATGCGGCTGGAATCAAGGGCGACGTCATGTCTCCCAAGGTTCTGCCCCGCTACACGCACGGCAACCCCGAGTTCGCCGCCTCCGCGAAGGACCAGTTTGCCCAGGACGAGCGCCTGGTCAACGGCAGCGTGAAGGCATAAGAAGCGGTCTGTACACAGCATAACGACTAAATGAACAGCTCCTGTCAGCCATACTGACAGGAGCTGTTTTTATTTAATCAGTCAGTATGTAGTCCTTGCCAGTCACTCGCCTTTTCAGTATAATCCTTGCTACCGGGGTGGAGGATGATTCCTTCTGAGATTATACCCGCAGAACCTGATCCGGTTAGTACCGGCGGAGGAAGGATATGAAAAGAAATTCAGTTAATCCAATCACGTTGTCTGCAAAACTGCTCTTGCCTTTGCTTTCACTTACGATTATGACGGGCTGCCAGAAAAAAGCCGATGTTTCCGCGAAAAACGCGGGACAGGTTCCTGCCGAACGGCTCGCCGAGGTTGTCGTGTACACCTATGACAGCTTTGCGGGTGAATGGGGCCCGGGCGCAGAGCTTGCTGAGAAATTCCAGAAGAGGACAGGCAAGAAGCTGACGATCATAGACTGCGGCGAAGCCATCCAGGCCTTGAATAAGGCCGCATTGGAAAAGAACGACCCTCAGGCAGACGTAATCATCGGCATAGACAACAACCTTGCCGCCCGTGCCAGGGAACAGGACGTGCTGGAGACATACCGTCCCAAAGACGCAAAGAAAATCATCGACCAGAGGCTCGAGGACGAACTGGGCGGCGACTGGCTCCTCACCCCCTATGACTACAGCCACTTTGCGATGATTTTTGACACGGAGAGCGGCATTGAGCCTCCTGCCAGCCTGGAAGATTTGACCAAGGACATCTACAAGAAGAAGATAATCCTCATGGATCCCCGCACGTCCACGCCGGGACTCGGCTTTTTGACGTGGACCGTCAGCGTATATGGAAGCAAGGCCGGAGACTACTGGAAGAATCTCAAGCCCAGCATCTTGAC
>CADBRC010000394.1 GCA_902796985.1 uncultured Spirochaetaceae bacterium | reverse complement strand
GCGCCGCAAGCGCTGGTGCAGGCCGCAGCGCCGATGCTGCTCACAATGCTGCGGCATCCCGGCCCGCCCTTGTATTCCTGAAGGAATTCTGATAGCATGGCATCGGACAGCAAGCTATGGAGGTATATAATGGTAGCAATCGGCGTGGCAATCATTCTTGTTCTGCTGGTCACCTTCTTTTTCGTCTCATATAAGAAAGTTCCTAAGAACAAAATCGGAATCCGTGTGGGCCCCTTCGGTTCCAAGACGGTGACGGGCAAGGCGATTTTCGTCATTCCCTTCCTGCAGCAGATTGATTACATGACGCTGGAGAACATCCAGGTCGATTTCATATCGAAGGACTTCATTCCGACGCAGGACGCGATAAACATCAAGGTTGATGCGGTCGCGAACATCGCCGTCTCGCAGGAGCCGGAAATCATGAAGAAGGCTGCCGCGAAATTCCTGGGATACAGCACGAGCAACATTGCGACCATCGTAACCCCCGTTCTGGAGGGGAACATCCGCGAGATAATCTCTCAGATAAAGCTGAAGGATCTGATACAGGGCGACAAGAAGATTCTCGCCGAGAAGGTCGTGGAGAACGTCAAGCCGAACCTCTTTGACCTGGGACTGGAGCTGACGACTTTCAACATCCAGAACTTCAAGGATGACAACGGCGTCATAAACAACCTCGGAATCGAGAACACGGTCGCCATATCCAAGGACGCTGCGAAGGCAAAGGCCGCTGCCGAGGCAGAGATAAAAATCGCGCAGGCACAGGCAGACAAGGAGGCGAACGAAGCCCGCGTCGCCGCCGAGCTTGAGATTGCCCAGAAGCAGACTGACCTTGCCATAAAGAAGGCTTCCCTGCGGCTCCAGGCGGACACCGAGGCTGCGAAGGCCGAGGCTGCGAAGGGGATTGAGACCGAGAACCAGCGCAAGGTGCTCGAGATCAAGGCCGCCGACGCGAACATCGCCAGGCAGGAAAAGCAGATTGAGATTCAGGAGAAAGAGGTCTCCATCAAGGAAAAGGCCCTTGACGCTGAGGTGAAGAAGACCGCCGAGGCGGAGAAATATGCGGCCCAGCAGGAAGCCGACGCAGAGCTGTACTCGCGCCAGAAGAAGGCTGAGGCTGAGGCTTTTGAGATCCAGCGGCAGGCTGAGGCTGAAGCCTTCACCCGGCAGAAAAAGGCCGAGGCGGAGAAGATCGCCATGGAGAACGAGGCGGCAGGAAAGAAGGCCCTTGCCGCGGCAGTCCGTGCGGAGGGAGAGGCTGAGGCTGCTGCCGTCAAGGCGAAGCTCGTCGCAGAGGCCGACGGTATGCGCGAGAAGGCGGAGGCCCTGAAGGAATACGGCGATGCGGCAAAGCAGCAGATGCAGCTGGATGCCCTCAAGGTTTACTTTGAGCAGCTTCCCAAAATTGCGGAGGCTTCCGGCATGGCCTACCAGAACGTCGATAAGATTTACATGTACGGCGGGGACTCGTCCAGGCTGACCAAAGACATAATGACGAACGTGACGCAGATTTCCGAGAGCCTCGGGGAGTCGCTCGGCATTGACCTCAAGTCCCTCCTCGGCAGGCTGATTGACCGGAAGGCCGCCGTACAGGACGAGGTATCCGAGTGATTTCCCGCTGAGGACCTGTTGAGGACGTATGGAGAAATTCGAACAGAGGCAGCCGGTGCTTCTGCGCCTGCTGCTTGTCCTTGCTGCGAGCCTGATATTCGCGTTCAACATAAACACCTTCGTGCATTCCGCGTCCCTCTTTCCCGGGGGCTTCGCGGGTGTCGCCCTGCTCATACAGAAATCCTGCAAGGACTTTCTGGGTATCGCGCTCCCCTATTCTGCGCTGACCTACGCACTCAACGCGGTCCCCATCGTGATAGGCTTCCGCTTCATCGGCAGGAAGTTCACGATCCTGTCCTGCGTGCTCATCGTCGTGTCGGGGCTTGCGGCAGATGTGCTCCCCTACATTACGCTCACGGATGACAAGATTCTGTGCGCCGTGTTCGGCGGGCTTCTGAACGCCCTTGCGGTCAGCCTCTGCCTCTTTGCGGAAAGCTCCTCGGGAGGCACGGACTTCATCGCCATCTACATCGCCGAGAGGACGGGGCGGTCCGCGTGGAACATCATCCTTGCCTTCAACTGCATCATCCTCTGTACTGCGGGGATCCTGTTCGGCTGGGACGCGGCACTGTATTCGATCATATTCCAGTACACCTCCACCCAGGCGATTGACTTCATGTACAAGAAGTACGCCAAGACCACCCTGCTGATCATCACGTCCCGGCCTGCCGAGGTGTACGGCGTGATACGGGCGCAGACGAACCATGATGCGACGCTCTTCACGGGGACGGGCCTGTACTCCGGCAAGGAGCGGAGCCTCCTGTATTCCGTTGTGTCCAGCTCCGAGTCCGGCCATCTGGAGAAGGCCATCCGCCTGACTGATCCGGATGCCTTCATAAACGTCCTGCAGTCCAAGGCCATCATCGGCAAGTTCTTCAGGCGGTCCAACGACTAGGGCCGGGGACCTGGGGGCCGGGGCTTCCGCCATAACATTGATTTATCCTTATGTAACACGCTTTTTATGGAATTTTAGGGTAGCCTATGCTAAATTCATCCTGAAGACCCGATATTGAAGATAAGGGACATTATTTCCGGAGGTTTTTATGCATTTTGGGGCCACATCCAGGGCTTTTCTCATTTCCGCAGTCCTCCTTTCCTGTTCCTGCGCCCTGCTTACGGCGGAGAGCCTGACGCTGAGGGAGGCTGTTGACCGTGCCAGAAGCGAGAACCTGGGCATAAAGGAGGGGGAGGTCTCCGTCAGGTCGGCCAAACGGGCTTCCAGCTACTCATGGAACTCCATAAGCCCCACCATCAAGGCAAACGGCAGCCTGTCCAAGGCCCTGCCGGAGGATGACAGCACCCCGGCATACGGGGCGGCGGCCTCCGATGCGGCCCGGATTTCCCTCGGGGCGAGCGTGAACATAGGGCTTTCCCCCTCCATCGCGACTGCCGTCAAGGGGGCCAGGCTGAGTTACGAGAAGCAGCTCATAGACTACGATACGACCATGAGGACGGTGGAACTGAACGTCCGCAAGGCTTTTTACCAGATTCTCTATGAGCAGGAATACATCAAGCTTCAGGAGCGGAACGTAGAGTCTGCAAAGAAACAGTACGATACAAACAAAGCCAAGTATGACCGGGGAGTCCTGCCCCGTCTGGACGTGCTGAACTCCCAGATTTCATACCAGAATGCTCAGCTTGCCCTGGACAACGCCAGAACGACGCTTTCCAATGACATGGCGACCTTCAGGAACCTTCTGGGCATGAGCCAGAGTACGCCGCTGGAGCTTTCCGGCAGCCTGGACAGGTACACGGAGCTTTCCGATGTGTCCGTAGGCGGGGTGGATGCAAAGTCCAACACCATAGCTTCCCTTGAGAAGCAGGTGGAGATAGCCCGGAATTCCCTGATGGCGACCCGGCTTTCGGCCTGGGCTCCGACCCTCTCGGCCGGTTACTCCTACAGCCTGTCCACGACGACGGACGACTCGACCGACTGGAGCAAGGGGGGTACGCTGACCATAGGAGTCAACATCCCGATTGACGGTTTTTTGCCCTGGTCCAGCGGAGCGCAGTCCATCGCCAAGCAGAAGGACAGTCTGGAACTTGTGCAGATGCAGCTTGAGGATGCGAAGAACACGCAGCGGATAAACGTGGACAACAGCCTGAGCCAGGTGAAGAACCTCGTGTCGGCGCTGGCCCTCCGCAAGCAGAGCCTGGAGTTCGCCGAAGAGACCTACCGGCTGACGCTGGAGGCATACAACAACGGAACAAAGGATATCATCGTCCTGCAGAACGCGAGGAACGGCCTGTTCGAGGCGGGCGTGAACCTGAAGAGTCAGGCCTACAACCTTGCCGTCGCGATATTGAACCTGGAAAATGCCCTGGGGGTGCCGTTCGGAAGCCTTTCGGGCATTGACGAGTAAAATCGCAGATATGCCGATAATAACAGAGAGAATTCGATTGAGGAGAATGCAATGAAGGCTGCCGTCAAGGTAATCATAGCCCTTGCAGTATGCGCTGCCGTGATTTTCGTGGCGTTTACATATATGAAGCAATCCGGTGCCTCCAAGCAGATGGGAGGCCCGGGAGGCCCCGGCGGAGGCAGGCCGACTGGTGGAGCCGCGCCCGCTGGCGCTCCGGCACAGGGGAGCAAGTCTGCTTCCGGTCAGGCCGGGGGAGCAGGGAAGGGCGGTGCCGGTGCGGGCAAGGGTGCGCAGGGTGGCGGTCAGGCCGGAGGCGGCTTCGGAGGCATGTCAGCCCAGTCTGCCAACCTGATTTCCGTCCGTACCCTCACGGCGGAAGTCACCCCCCTGCAGGACTACGTGAACACGACAGGAGAGATAGAGCCGACGAGCAGCGTGGACGTGTTTCCCGACATCGGGGGCAAGATACAGTCGGTCAATGTCAACGTCGGCAGCTATGTCAAGAAAGGGGCCGTCCTGATGAAGGTGAACCCCTCTACTCCGGGAACCCAGTACGCGCTCAACACGGTCTATGCGCCGATTTCCGGTACGGTCACCTCGCTTAAGGTCAAGACGGGCAACACCGTCACGGCGGGAACGGCACTCGTGACGATCGGAAACGTAGACGAGCTGCAGGTCACTGCGAGCATCCCCGAGCGCAACGTCGCCTCGCTCAAGAAGGGGCTTAAGGCGGACATCGTGCTGGAAGCCTATCCCGGGCAGGTCTTTGTCGCCTCCATCGTCCGCATTTCGCCGGTTGTGGACAGCTCCAGCCGCACCAAGTCCGTCACCCTTGAGTTCGACAAGAAGGACAGCCGCATCAACGCGGGCATGTTCGCCAAGGTCAAGCTCTATACGGACGTGTATTCAGGCTGCCCGGTCATACCGGAAACGGCGGTGCTGGAGAAATCCAGTACGAAATACATCTATGTGGTCAACGCGGACGGGGCGACCGTCAGCCAGCGCAAGATAACCCTGGGGCAGAGCGTGGACGGTTACGTGCAGGTGACGGGCGGCGTCAGTACGGGCGAGAAGATGGTCATTGAGGGCATGAATTCCCTCGGAGAAGGTTCGGCCATCCGCGAGGTCGCGGCAGGTAAGTAAGGACGGTATGATATGCTGAGCGAAAAGACACTGCGCCATCCCATCCTCATGCTGATGGTTTTCCTCATGCTGCTGATAATCGGTCTGTTCACCATATCGAACATATCGATTGCGCTCTTTCCGGAAATCGACATGCCCTACCTGTGGATTTCATCGACCTATACGAATGCCGATCCGGAATCTGTGGAGAACTCCGTCACCAAGCCGATTGAAAACGCGCTTGTCTCCATAAGCCATCTTGAGTCCATCTCTTCCACTTCATCCGAGGGGCGCAGTTCCGTCTCCCTCGAATTCTCCTATGGTACCGATTTGGATAAGGCCGCCGATGAAGTGCGGGAAAAGCTGGACCGGGTGACACGTTCCCTGCCTGAAAACGTGAATCCGACGATACTGAAGATGAACATGTCTTCGGATTCCATCATGCGGATTGCCCTGCGGGGAAACCGGTCTGCGGATGACCTGAAGCGCTATGCGGAGAACGTCGTCGTCGATATCCTTGAACAGGCGGACGGCGTCGGCGAGGCGTC
>CADBRC010000393.1 GCA_902796985.1 uncultured Spirochaetaceae bacterium | reverse complement strand
GGACGGTGCGCATACGCCGAGGAGCATATCGCTGACGATGGGGACATTCAGCCGCCTTTACGGGGGGCAGGGGAAAGCCGTCCTTCTTTTTGCCTCTGCCGCCGACAAGGACGTGGAGGACATAGCCCCGATTTTTAAGGGGCACTTCGCTTCTCTGTTCCTGACAAAGCCGGGCGAGACGAAGGCCTGTGACATGGGGCGGCTGGAGAATGCCTTCCGGGCAGCAGGACTGGCCTACACGGCAAATGCGGATTACCTAAAAGCGATAGGAGATGCGCTGGGAGAGGCAGACAGGCTGTCTGTCCCCCTTTTGGTGACAGGGTCCTTCTACCTTGTTGCCGAGGTAAAACGCTGCTTTTCCGCCGGAGTTGGGCAGTCGGATGTCCACAGTTTGATACAATAAGGAGAAAATGAATGAAAAGCATCATCTGCTTTGTGGCCATGCTAGTCACGATGATGACCTTGAGCCTGTCGCTGCTTACAGGGAATCTTGTGCTCCAAGTGTACCTCAAGGCCTTGGCAAGCATCCTGTTCGTCTGTGCGGGGCTTTTTGCCGCGCGGGAACGGCGGAGCGGCAGTTCCTACGTCCGCTTCATCCTCTTGGGACTCATCTTTGGTTGCGTCGGGGACATAAGCATGCAGATTTCTGACATAAAGGGCGAGCTTTACTTCATTATAGGGCTGGTTACCTTTGCCTTGGGGCATGTCTTTTACCTCGTCGCTTTCTTCAAAAAGAGCAGCTTCCGCTGGTACAACTTAATCCTTACACTGTTAGTTATTCCTGCCGCCATTGTCGGAATCCCGCTCTCCCAAGCATTTGAGTTCAATCCAGGCTTTCTGTTCTTTGCCGTCATAGCCTATGGAGTCATCATGACGTTCATGGTGGGCAAGTCGTTGAGTTTCGTCGAATTCAAGGGGCATCCGCGCTTTGTCCAGATGACGATCATTGGGGCAATACTTTTTGGAATTTCAGATATAATCCTCTTGTTCATCCTCTTCTTCAAGCCCGTATCCTCATTGGCCCAGTTTGACCCCTTCTTGCTGATGCTGAGGATGGTCGGTCTTGTTACCTACTACGTGGGGCAGGGGCTGATAGCGTTGAGCCTGAAGAAGGAGCCGTAACCGTGGAGCTGCGAGTTTCCTATTCTATATAGGTTCGTGGAACCCGCTTCGTAATGCAACTGGTGATTTCGTATGAAATGGTGCCGGTCAAACGGGCGATGTCATCAGCGTCCTGCGCGGCTCCGTCGGCCTTGCATCCAAAGATGACCGCCTTGTCCCAACGGTGGACGGGAGAGCCAGACCCCAGGTCTGCCATGCACTGGTCCATGCAGATTCGTCCCCTAATGGGATATGTTTTTCCGCCGATGGCGACCTCAAGTCCGGCTGCTGCCCAGCGGCGAAGGAGTCCGTCACCGTAGCCGACAGGAAGGACGGCGATGTCCGTGTCCTTCTCCGCGATCCACGTCCGTCCGTAGCCCACACTCATCCCTCTAGAAAAATGTCTGATGGCGGAGACTTCGGTCTCAAGGGTCATCACGGGGCGAAGGTCAAGTGGAGTTCCTAACTTATGTAGGTATTCCCTGTCAACCTCATCGGCGTAGTAGCCGTAAAGGATGATTCCCGGGCGTACCATGTCCAGCTGCATCTCGGCATGGATCAGGGTTGCGGCGGATGCACAACAGTGACGCAGTCCAGGATCAAGTCCTTCGCTTCGTATGTTGTCTATTGCTTTTAGGAAATTTGTATACTGATTCTTTGTGTATTCCTGTGCTTCTTGGCTTATGCCGTCTGACAGGGCAAAGTGTGTACAGGTTCCTCCTATTGTTAGGTTCCCACTGTCCACAATCATTCGGGCAATCTTGCCTGCTTCTTCGGGCAGGCAGCCAATCCTTCCCATACCACTGTCAACTGCAATATGGACGGGGTAATCCGCCTTGCCGAGCTTTCCGGCTTCCCGGGAAAAAAGCTGTATGTATTCCTTGTCGAACACGAGAGGCGTAATGTCCTGCCTGACAGCATCTTCTATTTCTTCAGGTGCGCAGAGACTCAAAAGCAGAATGGGGCAGGATATTCCGGCAGCACGTAATTCTTCTCCTTCTCCGACGGTCGCAACGGCGAGCACGTCCACGCCTTCTGCGAGCAGCCTTTTGGAGCATTCGACCGCTCCGTGCCCGTATGCATCCGCCTTGACTGCTGCACATATCTTTACGCCTGGTTTGATGAATCCCCGGATTGCCTGTATATTGTGGGCTAGGTTTCCCAGATGTATTATCGCCCTCGTTGCTCTCATTATGGATCAATGCTAGCACAAGCCTGTTAAAGTTTCAAGACTGGCAGTTTTTCCGGCAGTCGGCACATACCCCGTAGAAGACCGTCCGGTAGGGGTTCAGCTCAAAGCCGTGTTCTTTCTCTATATGGTCTTTGACTTGGGAAATTTCGTCGCAGTGCAGGTGAATCAGCTTGCCGCAAACTTCGCAGCGGCAGTGAAAGCAGCCGTTTTCTTCGTGCTCGCCGCCGACGAACTCAAAGCATGCGGCGGAATTCTCGCCCGTGAAGAACTTGTTGACGACACCGCTGTCTACCAGCCGCTCCAGCTGCCGGTAGACGGTTGCCTTTCCCATTCCCATGTCCTTGAAATGTTCGGAAAGCTCCAGAGCGGTAAAGTGCTTGTGACCTGCCTTCCTGAGAAAGTCTATCAACAAATCCTGCTGTCGTGTCTTATATTCCATCTTTTTGTCTCCGCTTCTCCAGTCGCTGCAGGATTTCTTCTGCTTCCTTCTCGTCATCGGGGTACAGCTGGCGGGCTGCCACAGGACGCAGGACAAGGGCAAGCGTGAACGAGAGGAGCATCTTTATGAGGTCTCCGGGAATAAATGGGGTCAGGCTGTGGGAAAGCGCCGTGGATAAAGTCATGCCCTTACCCGAAGCATCCATTACTGCCATGAACCAGGGAATGCCGACCGCATACTGCAGGGCGAAGGCAACGATGGTCGCGCTGACAGCCCTGATGATGAACGGCAGGGTCTTCCGCTCTTTTTTGAGCGGGGAACCAATGATGATGCCGCCGATGAGCGCGCCGAGAAAGTAGCCTATCAGGTATCCGCCGCCCGGTCCCTGTATGACGGCAATGCCGCCCCGCATGCCTGAGAACACGGGCAGCCCCGCAGCCCCCAGCACAAGGAAAAGACCGACTGCCCCCGCTCCCTGCAAACCTCCGAGCACCAGCCCCGAGAGGGCCGCGAACATGTTCTGCACGCTTATGGGAATTCCACCCGGCAGGGGATGGGAGATGAATGTCCCCAGGCAAATCAATGCCGTGAACAGGGCCGTGAAGCCGCTCCGGATAAGCTTTGTATTCCTTGCGGTTTCCATGCTATCTCTTGGAATAGTTCTTCTCTATCCAGTTCCTGTACTCGCCTGAGAGAATGCGGTCCATCCAGCCTTTGTTGGAAAGGTACCATCTGACCGTCATCAGAAGTCCTTGCTCGAAGGTCATCTTGCGCTCCCAGCCCAGCTCTTTCTTTATCTTGGAGCAGTCTATCGCATAGCGGGCATCGTGCCCCGGCCTGTCCTTGACATGGGTTATCGTAGCTTCAACGGCGGCCTTGTCCTTGCTCAGCTCTCCGGCAGCAAGCTCTATGAGCTTGGACAGCAGGGTGATGTTCTGCCACTCGTTTTCGCCGCCGATATTGTATTTCTCGCCCGCACGTCCGTCATGCACTATCTGCCAGACCGCACGGTTGTGGTCCTCCACGTAAATCCAATCGCGGATGTTCTTGCCCTCTCCGTAGACAGGCAGAGGCTTGCCGTCACGGATATTCGCTATCATCAGCGGAATCAGCTTTTCCGGGAACTGGTAGGGGCCGTAGTTGTTCGTGCAGTTGGAGAGTGTAACGGGGAGCCCGAAGGTGTGGAAGTATGCCATTGCGATGTGGTCGCTCGAAGCCTTGCTCGCGGAGTAGGGGGAGCGGGGATCGTAGGGGGTGTCCTCTCGGAAATAGCCCGTCTCCCCGAGCGAACCGTAGACCTCGTCGGTTGAGATATGATGAAAGAGCACGTCGTCCCGCTTGTGGTCGAGCGAACAGCCCCAGTAGTTCCGTGCGACATCCAGGAGCGTGTACGTTCCGACGACATTGGTCTGAATGAACGCACCGGGCCCGAGCACCGAGCGGTCCACGTGGCTTTCCGCCGCAAAGTGGATGACCGTGTCTATCTGATACTGCTTGAAAATCCGCTCCAGCTCCGCCCGGTCGGTGATGTCCGCCTTCTCGAAGAAGTAGCGGCTGCCCCCGTACTTCTCCTGAACCTCCGTCAGGTTCTCGTTGTTGCCCGCATAGGTCAGGCAGTCCAGG
>CADBRC010000392.1 GCA_902796985.1 uncultured Spirochaetaceae bacterium | reverse complement strand
CGCCGCCGCCGATGACGTTCCCGGCGCGTCCTATCCCCAGCCTGATGTTTTCCTTGTCCTTCAGGAAGGAGTTCCAGTAGCAGCGGATGACCAGCTCCGCCGCCCCCTTGGAGCCGGAGTACACGTCCTTGCCTCCGAGCGCATCGTTTTCGCGGTAGCCCCAGAGCCATTCGACGTTCTGGTATACCTTGTCGCTCGTGATGAGGACACAGGTGCAGGGCCAGTCCGCCGTCCGCAAGGCCTCAAGCACTGCCGCCGTCCCCATGACGTTCGCCCCGACGGTTTCGAAGGGGACCTGATAGGAAGTGGAAACAATCGCCTGTGCCGCCAGGTGGAATATGAAGTCGGGCTTTATTTCGGCTATGTACTTGCAGAGCTTGTCCTTGTCCTGTATGTCGCCGAATGTGTTGTGTATTCTCTTGTCCAGGCCGCATACGTAGAACATTGCGGGATCGGTGGGAACGTCAATCGAGTATCCGTATACGTCCGCCCCGAGCGAGAGCAGCCAGGATGACAGCCATGCTCCCTTGAAGCCGGTATTCCCGGTGACCAGGACTTTCTTTCCATTATATATGCCGTTGAATGCCATGTGTACAGTCTAGCACAAAGGGAGACGGCTTGCAAGATTTCGGGTTTTCTCATTGACAGGAATTTTGAAAGGCATTATAGTCTGTTGTGTAACAGCTGTTGCGTAATCCTCGTTGCAAGGGGAGGCCACTATGCCGCCACGGACTAAGTTCAGCAAGGAAGAAATCGTACAGGCCGCCGTCCGGATTACCCGGAAAAAGGGGATTGACGGGCTGACGGCACGGGAACTCGGCGCGGAGCTGGGAGTATCCTCCCGTCCCATTTTCACCTGGTTTGACTCGATGGAGCAGCTGAAGGCGGCAGTCCACGAACAGGCCATGGGACGCTACCGGCAGTACGTGGAGGCCGGGCTCACGGGACCGGTTCCCTTTCTGGGCGTGGGAATGCAGTACATCCGCTTTGCCAGAGAAGAGCCGGAGCTGTACAAAGTCCTTTTCCTGAGCAAACCGGGCGGGGCGGACGGCGGGGCGATGGATTCACTTGCCTTTTCGCAGGATCTGGTGCGGGATTCCCTCATGAGCATTTATAACATGGACGGCAAAACGGCGGACAAATACTTCCGCGACCTCTGGCTGGTGGCGTTCAGCTTTGCGACGCTGATTGTCACGGACGACTGCCCCTACACGGACGGGGAGATGCAGTCGATATTCACCGAGATAAGCCTTGCCGTCTGCAAGGCCTACAAGGAGGTTCCGGGACTGAGCGAAGGGACCTTTGACCGGGACGCAGTTTTCAGGGAGCTGGTGCGCAAGTAGGAGGACATGATGGAAGGAAGAAAATCTTTTAGGACGGAACGGCTGCTTTTGCGGCCGTGGGAAGAAAGCGACGCAGAAAGCCTGTATGAATATGCCCGCGATCCTGCCGTCGGCCCGATTGCGGGCTGGCCTCCCCACACAAGCGTTGAGGAGAGCCTGAACGTCATAAAGAACGTACTGAACGGGCTGGAAGCCTACGCCGTGTGCCTCAAGACGGACGGCAAGGCAATCGGTGCGATAGAACTCAAGCTGAACGGCCACACCGACATGACCGAGCGCGACGACGAATGCGAGCTGGGCTACTGGCTGGGGAAGCCCTTCTGGGGACGGGGCATCATTCCGGAAGCGGCCAGGGAACTGCTCCGCCATGCCTTCGAGGAATGCGGCATGAAGAAAGTCTGGTGCGGCTACTATGACGGCAATGACAAGTCCAGGCGCGTGCAGGAAAAATGCGGCTTTGTATACCAGTGGACCAGCAGGGACCTGGACGTTCCCCTCCTGCATGAGAAGCGGACGGGACACGTGAGCTGCCTCTCGAAAGAAGAATACCTGAAACAGTTCATCGCGTACTGCGGGCTGAACTGCGCGCAGTGCGATGCCCGCATTGCGACGGTAACCAATGATGAAGTGCTCCGCGCCAGGGTCGCAAAAGAATGGTCCGAGCTGAACGGAGTGGACATCACGCCGGACATGATACACTGCACCGGCTGCCGGATTGACGGGGTAAAAACGCCCTACTGCCAGTCCCTCTGCCCGATCCGTCAGTGCGCCTTAGGCAAAGACTTCAAGATTTGCAGTGACTGCGGGGATATGAACCGCTGCGAGAAAGTCGGTGCAATCATCGGGAACAATACGACCGCATTGAGCAACCTGAGGGGATGATGGACGGAATTCAGTTCGGCATGCCGACACTTATCGAAAACAGGACGCTAGAGGATAACATTGCCCTGTGCGCAAGGCTCGGGCTCCGCTTCATCGAGCTGAACATGAACTTCCCCGAGTATCAGACGGACAGGCTTGAGGAGACGGACTGTCTCATACAGTGCGCAGAGAAGGGCGGCCTGTACTACACGATACACCTTGACGAGAACCTCAACATTGCGGACTTCAACTCCCTCGTGTCGGACGCATACCTTGAGACCGTACGGCGGACGATTGATGCCGCAAAGAAACTTGTCTGCCTGCGGGACAGGTACGGAGAGCCGGACCAGCCGGTTACGGTGAACATGCACATGAACCACGGCATCTTCATTACGCTTCCCGACCGGAAGGTGCAGATGTATGAGCGCGACTTTGAAACATACATGAAGTCATACGAGTCCTTCCGCCAGAAATGCGAAGAGTGGATCGGGAATGCAGACCTGCGGATTGTCGTGGAGAACACGGACGGCTTCAGGGACTACGAGAAGAAAGCAATAGACTGTCTCCTTGAAAGCCCTGTCTTCGGCCTGACCTGGGACATCGGGCATTCCAAGGCGGTCGGGGAAACAGACGTTCCCTTCATACTGAATCATAAGGAAAAGCTCTGCCACTTTCATATCCATGACGGAACGGAAAAGCCCCCCAGAAATCACCTTGCCCTCGGTGACGGAGAGATTGACCTTGCCTCCCGGCTGCATCTGGCGGAGGAACGGCATGCACGCTGCGTCCTGGAGACCAAGACGGTTGCTGCGCTGGAGAAGTCCGTTGCATACGTAAAAAAACTGTAGCGGGGGCCTTTGACGGGATATCGCCGTCAGAAAAAAGCACAGAAAAAAGCAAAGCTTGAATAATTCTTTGAGATGCCCTATACTGCCCTGTAACCAGGAGGTTTCCATGAACATTCAGAAGGCCATGCGGATCAGGGCGGAGCTCAAGGTCGCGGCATCTAAGCTCAGCAACATGATGGAGAACGTACCCTACGTCATACCCTTCGAGGGGGAGGAGGCGGATGCCGCAGTCCTTGCGGAGAAGCGGGGTGAGAAGCTCAACAAACTGGACGGGCTTTCCTACGACGAGGCAGTCAGGCGGCTTTTTGCCATCACGGATGCCTGCCTCTCGCTCAATATGGCAATAGAGTCCTGCAACCAGCGGGGACACGAGCTTCTGTTCAAGGAGACCGCCGTCAAGTCCAAGCTCCTGTACGTGGAGCGCCTGCTGGAAAAGGAACGGCAGATTTCGGCGACCACGACGGAGACCCGGGTGGACTACGAGACTTCCGACAACAAGGGCAACTTCCGGCGTTACGATGTCACCATCTACAATTATCCTATGCTGGACGAGTCCGCCCTGGGCATGAGCCTTGTCCAGCTCAAAAAGAAGCTGACCAAGGAGCTTGAAGAGGTCCGCGACGAGATTTCGGCCTTCAACGCCACCCAGAAGGTGGACTGGGAGATGCCGGAGGACCTGCTCTAGCTTTTGCTGTT
>CADBRC010000391.1 GCA_902796985.1 uncultured Spirochaetaceae bacterium | reverse complement strand
TCATGAGAAGTTCATGAGCGGCATCTCTCTGGCGTGACAAAAAGGACAAGACGGACAGTATGCTTCAAGAAGGGGAAGGCAGTCTTGCGACCACCTTCCCCTGCAAGAGAATCAAGTTTCGTCCCGATGTTTATGCCTGTGTGTTCTCAGTCGTGAACATCGTTCTTCTGGTCTTCCAGAACTTTGGCAATAAACCTGAGCGCGGTGATAATCGTTTCAAGCTCTGCGTCGCCTCCGAGGAATACCTCCACGCTCTCCGATCCAAACTTGTCCTCTGAAACTCGGGCCTTTAGGTCCGTGCCCCCTTCGTCCTTGATTCGGAAATAGGTACGGCCGCCATGCCCGGTATCACCGCCCATATAGCCGGTTGTTCCCGCTTCCACGGAAAGAACATTGCAGTTATAGATGTCCCTTGCGTATGTTGTAATTCTCGTCCCGTCGGGAAGGATCCTCTGATTTTCCTTGATTTCAAACATAGTAAAAACTCCTCAAAAATGTATTTGCCTGCGTTCAGGCCGGCAGACGCGGCCAAAGGGGCGGAATTGAAATCAGCGCATAGGCATCACCTCCATAGATGCTCGGTACGTTATCCGGTCAGGACGGCAGGATTGACCAGATAAGTTGGATTGGCAGGCCTGCCACCGGTAGCGTAATTGCCGTCGTCCTTCACTGCGAGGTACCCGTATTCGACCAGTCGGTTCAGGACGGGCTGGACTTCCTCAGCGGTTTTGAAGCTCCGGCAGATCCGCATGATGTCCCGACGGTTCACTTCGGTCAGCCCATACTTGCTGATGGCGCTGAGAACGTATTTGCACTGCTTTACAGCGGGGTCAGCCCCCATCAGGCTGTAGGCGGCACGGGCGTGCTCCAGATAGTACCGGCCGATGCGAATGGCGTTGGCCATCGTCTCCCCGGATACCACCAGATCGGCCGCGTCCATCTCGAAGGGATTGGAGACCATGACGCTGGACCGGCACAGGAGTGCAGAGATCCGCAGGACTGCGCCGGTGAGCTTACCGGCCCAGTCGGAGATGTCGCTGTATTCCTCCCGAAGCTTCGGCTCCAGCTCATTGGCGAACTCCTCAAGCAGCTTGTCCGCTTCCGCAGACAGAGGGATGATCTGGGGCACCTCTCCCGCTTCCTCCTCCAGCAGATCGCGGATCACGAACTCATAGGTTGTGGCAACTTCTGCGGGAATCGATTCGCTTCGGTATTTGCGGGAGCCCACTTTGGAAGTGGGCATGCAGTACAAAAAGCGGGCGGTAAGGCCTCTCCCACGGAACGTGCTGTTCTGCATCATGCCGGAGAGCACACTGGGCTGGACCGCCAGGAGGACGGTCAGGGCCGGATGTTGGATCGTCTCGCTGCTACGGCCGATGCGGTTGACACGGAGACTGTCGCCGGCGTGAGCTTTCAGGAAGACGTCGATGTTCACGTTCTTGCTGTAGATGCCGGCAAGCAGATCAAAAATGCCGCCCTACGCCGAGACAAGGCCCGCAACACCGCCGTTGTCCGCCAGAATGGATGTGAGCTTTTCCGTAGTCACATCGTCGGTGTACAGGCGCAGAGGATGCAGTTCCACGAAATTCGCAATCTCCTCGCCGACTTCCTGCAGCTCCGTTTCATCGGCTTTTCCCTTGGAGACTTTCTCGATGATGGCGGCCTTTTTACGCTCCAGCACCCGCTTAGCCATCTGGTTGACTTCCAGCTTCGCGGACAGCTGTTTGTTGTATTCGGCTTCGTATTCGCTCATGAACCGGGTCATCAGGCTGATGACAGCGGATTTGCGCTCGGCCGGCTCCGCGACGTTGACAGCGTAAAGATTGACGGGTTCGATCCAGTCGTCTTTGCCCCGCACTTTGTATTTTCCCTGCATGGTCAGCGCCACGATAGCGAGCGCGGCGGTTGCCGCCATGTCCGGAGGCGTCTGTGTACTCTCCGCCACGGCGTGCACATAGTCCGCGATCGCGTCCGGGAGCGCATCGACCGGGAAATCCGGGAGGCTGATCTCGTCAAAGGGAATGGGCTGCTCCCACAGAACCGGCCCCCTTTGTGCTTTGCGCAGCAGGGCAGTCGGAGCTCTTACACCGCAATCCTGGCCACACTGAAATCCCAGGTGCTCCTGGATGAACCTGCAGGTGTGGGGCTTGTTGGCCTTCACCGCATTCTCAAACTTCTTCTGGGTTTCGGCGTAGGAATACCCGGGGTAGGGCTTGCTGATTTCATGGATCATCTCCTGCCCGTCTGAAGTGAGCGCCAAATTCGTGATCGCCGCATGCCACATCGGTTCCGGCAGATTCTGCGCTTCGTCGCGGCAATGCTGAAGGAACGCACAGCCGTCCATCAACTCCTGCGCACTGCCGCTGCCCATCATGGCAAAGGCGTCGGAAGAATCGAGGGGGACAGCCGTGGCTGTTGGCTGTTCTTCAACAGTCGAATACGGTTCGAAATCCGCCAGATCATACCTGATGCCGGAGCTGTATATAACCTGACAGCAGGGATGCTCCTCGGTTTTGAAGTTTGTTGTCCCTGGGGTGCGCAACATACGGGGAAGATCGTAGACGGCGTCAAAGCGCCAACCGTGCTCCTGCATCGCACGGCCGTTGATGTAACGCTCCCAGCCTTTGAGACAGGTTTCCGCTTTGTCCCGAAGCTCGTCCGTATCCGTTCTGTATGGCGTTTTCAGCAGCCAATAGGCATGGATACCGTTGCCGGAATCCACCGCGAGAGATATGGGGATGGGAAGGCTGTTCAAAAATGTGAGCAGTTCCTCCCTGGATTCCGGGAGACGGGTCTCCTTGTGCGCGGACCCTTTGACGTCATAATCTGCGAAGAGCGTGACCAGCCAGCCAACGTCCTCCGCCCCGCGGCTGTTTTTCCCCAATGATTTTTCGCGGGGACTGATGCCGATATAGGTGTTGTACTTCGTACCGCACTTTTGGGCGAAGAG